>NZ_JALBGW010000134.1:0-12604 GCF_023006485.1 Neorhizobium sp. BETTINA12A | reverse complement strand
GCCTGTTCGATCTCGACCGGCACCTGCGCGATGCTGGCGCGCAAGCTCACCAGCGCGCGCGGCAGAAACATCACCACATAGGCAAGCACGATGGTGGCAACGCTCTGGTAGAGCGGCAGCATGGCCCGCACGGTGATCGTCACCAGCGCCAGCGCCACGACGACGCCCGGCATCGAGCTCGCGAGATAATAGCAGCCTTCGAGGAACCGGCTGGCACGGGTCGGCCGGCGCACGGAAAGCCAGGCAATCGGCACGGCGGCGGCGGTCGTGGCGATCCCGCCGATCAGGCAGATGACCAGCGTCTGCCACAGTGCCAGCCCAACCTCGTCGATCCGCCACACACCTGCACCGCCGGCAATCAGCCAGCGACCAAGGGTCAGCACCGGGATGCCGAGCGCAAACGCGGCGGTGACCGCAGGCACGAGCAAGGCAGCGTATTTCCACTTGCCGAGCCTTGCGACCTTCGGCCGCCGAGCGACGCCGGACCCGAGCCGCGCATACCGGCTGCGGCCGCGCAACGAGGCTTCAAGGCCGAGCAGCACGAAACAGCAGAGCACCAGCACCAGCGCCAGCATGTAGGCGGCAACGCCGTTATAGGTGGACTGGAACTGGTCGATGATCGCGGTCGTGAACGTGTCGAAGCGGATCATCGCGAAGAGGCCGTATTCGGCCAGCAGATGCAGGCCGACCAGCAGCGCCCCGCCGCAAAGGGCAAGCCGCAGCTGCGGCAGCACGACGCGCCGGAAAACGGCGAAAGGCGCCAGCCCGAGCGATGCCGCCTGGTCCTCAAGCGCCGGGTCGAGCAGCCGGAAGGCGGCCGAAAGCGGAAGATAGAGAAACGGAAAATAGGCGACGACCGAGATCGCCACGCCGGCGGGAAGGCCGTTGAAACCGGGCCACATTCCGATCCAGGCATAGGAATGCACGAAGGCCGGCACGGCAAGCGGCGTGACGCAGAGCCAGGACCAGAAACGCGCGCCCGGCAGGTCGCTGCGCTCGGTCAGCCAGGCGAGCGAAACGCCAAGCACGGCGCAGATCGGAATGGTGAAGACGACGAGCAGGACGGTATTGGCCAGCAGCTCGCCGACCCGCGAGCGGAAGATCAGCTGCGAGGCCATCTCCCAGCCGGTCACCGCCGCCGCCCACAACACGAAGCCGAGCGGCAGGAGCGCCAGCAAAGCCACCACGACCGCGATCGTCAGCGTCCAGAACGATGCCGCCGGCAGGCGGTGTCGCGGCGCGATGGAGATCCGGGTATCTGTGGTGGAAGTCATTGACGGTCCGAAAATACGAGACATCGCAGGTACGCCCTGCGATGTCTCCATGCAACTGTTATCGACCGCTTTTAGAGCAGGCCGGCGGCGGTCATCATGTCGGTGACCTTTGCGTTGTTGAGGGTCGAGGGCTCGACCTTCGGGGCCTGTAGGTCGGCGATCGGGGTCAGCATCTTGTTGGAAGCCTCGCCCTTGCCGACGGCATATTCAAAGGAGGTGCCATCGCGCAGGACCTTCTGGCCGCCCTTGCCGGTAACCCACTTCAGGAAGGCCTGGGCCTGTTCCTTGTGTTTCGAGGAGGCGAGGACGCCGCCGCCTGAGATCGACACGAAAGCGCCCGGATCCTGGTTCTTGAAATAATGCATGCCGACGTTCTTGGTGTTTTCGCCGGTCTTCGCCACGTCGCCGAAATAGTAGTAGTGATAGATCAGCGCGCCTTCGAACTGGCCGGCATTGACTGCCTTCATCGCCGTCGAATTGCCGCGGATCGGGGTCGCATTTTCCTTCATACCCTTCAGCCAGGCAGCGGTCGCTTCCTCGCCCTTGAGCTGCAGCAGCGCGCCGACGATCGCCTGGAAATCGGCGCCCGACGGAGAAGCCGTCCAGCGGCCCTTCCATTCCGGCTTGGCAAGGTCGAGCATCGACTTCGGTAGCTTGTCTTCCGTCAGCTTGGTCTTGTCATAGGCAAAAACCGTCGAGCGGGCAGCGATGCCGACCCAGTTGCCGTTGGCCGGATGGAAGCCCGGCAGAACCTGGTCGAGCGTCGCCTTGTCGATCGGTGCGAACAGGCCCTTGCCGTCCACCAGCGCCATGGCCGGCGAGTTTTCGGTGAGGAACACGTCGGCCGGCGAATTGGCGCCTTCCTGCACGATCTGGTTGGCGATTTCGAGGTCGCCGCCCTGGCGGATGGTAACGACGATGCCGGTCTCTTCCGTGAAGGCCTGCGCCCATTCCTTGGTCAGCCCCTCGTGCTGGGCATTATAGATGGTCAGGCTATCCTTGACCTGCGCCGAAGCCGGCGAGGAAAGAGCGAGAACAGAAACAGCCAGGGCAACGCCCGCAGCCAAGGTGAACGAAGTTTTCAAGATCGCCTCCGCAAGAGAGTCAGGAATTTGACGAGGCCGTCATAACCAAAGCAGAGATTTGTGGTCAAGTTTATTTCGAGAGGCCACATAACAAAAACGTGATTTACGTTTGAAATACAAACAGATACAGGGCCGGAAGCGAATTGGTCGCAGCACCAGCCCTTGGAACGCAATTGCACTTGGGCGGAAATACCGCCGCCAGCATGATCGCAATGTTCCGGCACGCATGCAAGTTGGTGACTTGCCGCATGCACGGCAATGCCGATTTCCGCGTAGGCGCACGAATCAGCTATGGCTAATTCGAACACATCGGGAACGGGCATGGCTGTTGCTTATCTGGAAAAGCTGAATGACGCGCAGCGGCGCGCGGTGGAGCACGGCTCGGACGTCCCCAAGGGCGGCCCGGCCGGGCCTTTGCTGGTCATCGCCGGTGCCGGTTCCGGCAAGACCAACACGCTCGCCCACCGCGTCGCGCACCTGATCGTCTCGGGCGCCGATCCGCGACGCATCCTGCTGATGACCTTTTCCCGCCGCGCCGCTTCCGAAATGAGCCGCCGCGTCGAGCGCATCTGCGCGCAGGTTCTGGGCGCCAATGCCGGCATCATGACCGACGCGCTCTCCTGGGCCGGCACCTTCCACGGCATCGGCGCCCGCCTGCTGCGCCTCTACGCCGAACAGATCGGCCTCGACCACGACTTCACCATCCACGACCGGGAAGATTCCGCCGACCTGATGAACCTCGTGCGTCACGAACTCGGCTTCTCGAAGACCGAGAACCGGTTTCCGACCAAAGGCACCTGCCTGCAGATCTACTCCCGAGCGGTGAATTCGGAAACGCCTCTGGACGAGGTGCTGAAACTCTATTTCCCCTGGTGCTCCGCCTGGGAAAAGCAGCTGCGCGAACTGTTCGCCTCCTATGTCGAGGCCAAGCAGGCCCAGAACGTGCTGGATTACGATGACCTCCTGCTCTACTGGGCGCAGATGATGAGCGAGCCGGCGATTGCGCAGGATGTCGGCGGCCGTTTCGACCACGTCCTCGTCGACGAATACCAGGACACCAACCGGCTGCAATCGTCGATCCTGATGGCGATGAAACCCGGCGGTATCGGCCTCACCGTCGTCGGCGACGATGCGCAGTCGATCTATTCCTTCCGCGCAGCGACGATCCGCAACATCCTCGATTTCCCGAACACGTTCGATCCGCCGGCCAACATCGTCACGCTCGACCGCAATTACCGCTCGACCAATACGATTCTGGCCGCCGCCAACGGCGTCATCGATCTCGCCCGCGAGCGTTTTACCAAGAACCTCTGGACCGAGCGCCAGTCGGAAGAGCGCCCCCGCCTCGTTGCCGTCAAGGACGAGGCCGAACAGGCCAATTACATCGTCGAAAAGATCCTCGAAAACCGCGAAACCGGCATGACTTTGAAACAGCAGGCGGTGCTGTTCCGCTCCTCCCATCATTCCGGCCCGCTGGAAGTCGAGCTCACCCGCCGCAACATCCCATTTGTGAAATTCGGCGGCCTGAAATTCCTCGACAGCGCCCATGTCAAGGACATGCTGGCGGCGCTGCGCTTCGCCCAGAACCCGCGCGACCGGGTCGCCGGTTTCCGGCTGATGCAGCTCATCCCCGGCATCGGTCCGCAGACGGCCGGAAAGATCCTCGATGTGATCGCCACCGACCCCGAACCGCTCGCAGCCCTCCAGGAAATCCCCGCTCCGCCACGTTCCGGTGCCGACTGGCCGGCCTTCGTCGACATGCTCGCCGCCGTCCGCAAAGGCCAGGGCTGGCCGTCCGAAATCGGCCTCGCCCGTCTCTGGTACGAACCGCATCTCATTCGAATTCACGAGGACGCCGAAACCCGCAAGGCCGACCTTTTGCAGCTCGAGCAGATCGCCTCTGGCTATACCTCCCGTGAACGCTTCCTTACCGAACTGACGCTCGATCCGCCGGATGCGACCAGCGCCGAATCCGGCACGCCTCTGCTCGACGAGGATTATCTGATCCTCTCGACCATCCATTCGTCGAAGGGTCAGGAATGGCGCTCGGTCTTTCTTCTGAACTGCGTCGACGGCTGCATCCCCTCCGACCTCGGCGTCGGCTCGACCGCCGAGGTCGAGGAGGAACGCCGCCTCCTCTACGTCGCGATGACGCGGGCCAAGGACCACCTGCATCTGATGACGCCGCAGCGTTTCTTCGTGCACGGCCAGGCGTCGCAAGGCGACCGCCATGTCTATGCCGCCCGCACCCGCTTCATCCCGGCGACGCTGCTGCAATTCTTCGAAACCGCCGCCTGGCCGGTCGCCGCCCAGATGACCGACGCCGAACGGCAGGCCCGCCACCAGGTCCGCATCGACGTCACCGCCCGCATGCGCGGCATGTGGCGGTAACAAAACTGTCCTAAGACTCGCCAGCAATCTGCCCCGGAACCGGACGAATTCTTATGGAAAAAATCGCAGTCTTCGACGGGCATAACGATGCGGTCCAGTTCATGCTGGACTATAAGCCTGCGGGTCGGGACTTCCTCATCCGGTCGGAGACCGGCCATCTCGATCTTCCCCGCGCGATCGAAGGGCACCTGGTCGGCGGATTGTTTGCGCTGCATGCCTATCCGGAGCGCAAGCCGGAAAACGATCTGACGGTCACCAATGATGGTTACGAGGTTCGTTATGCCGACGCCCTGGAGGAGGGTTATGCCCGCCGGCTGATCGACGCCCAGCTTGCCGCCATCAATCTGTTGATCCGCCGCTCAAGTGGCCGGATGCGCCTCGCGACCAATGTCGGCAGCATCGAGACCGCCCGGGCGGAATCCGCCTTCGCGGTCGTTCTTCATATGGAAGGCGCCGAGGCGATCGGTCCCGATCTCGACTATCTCCATATCCTCCATACGGCGGGTCTCCGCTCCCTCGGCCTGGTCTGGAGCCGCCCCAATATCTTCGGCTACGGCGTTCCATTCGCCTTTCCAAGGTCTCCCGACACCGGTCCCGGCCTAACGGATATTGGCAAGGAACTAGTGAGAGCCTGTAATGCCCTCGGCATCATGATCGACCTTGCGCATCTGAACGAACGGGGCTTCTGGGATGTGGCGGCCTTGAGCACCGCTCCCCTCGTCGCCACGCATGCCTGTGCCCATGCACTCTGCCCCTCCACCCGTAATCTCACCGATCGGCAGCTTGACGCCATCCGCGATACAGACGGGGTCATCGGCTTCAACCTCGCCGTCTACGATATCCGTGCCGATGCACATCTGGACGAAAACACCCCTCTCGACACCGTTGTCTCCCACATCGGATATCTGATCGACCGCGTTGGCGTGGACCGCGTGGCGCTCGGGTCGGACTTCGACGGCACAGTCGTTCCACGCGAGATCGGGGATGCAAGCGGCCTGCCGCATCTCTTCGCTGCCATGCGCAAAGCCGGTTTCGACGAGCCGACCTTGAGAAAATTCGCCTTCGACAACTGGCTCCGCGTCTTCCGCCTCACTTGGAAGAACGGCTGAACAGCCGTATCCCGCCAAACCTGTCCCCCCACCTGTCGCATTGACTCCACCGGAGCCGGATGGGAAACAACCGGCATCGTTCAGACGGGAGGGGATGAATGGCCAGCCGTAAAATCGTTCTGGTGCAGGGTGCCTGGGGTTCGAGCGCGAGCTGGACGCCGGTTGCCGATATTCTGCGGGGCATGGGCCACCAGGTCTTCGTGCCGAGCCTCACCGGGCTCGGCGAACGCACACACCTCTTCTCGGGCGCCATCAATCTCGACACCCATATCGGCGATGTCTGCGGCCTTGTCGAAGCGGAAGGCCTGGAGGAGTTCGACCTCGTCGGCCATTCCTACGGCGGCATGGTGATCACAGGGGTCGCCGATCGTTTCGCGGCCCGCATCCACACGCTGACCTATCTCGACGCTTTCCTGCCGGAAAACGGCCAGTCGGCTCTCGATCTGCTCGGCCCGGAAGTGGCGATGGCCAACCTCGCCATGGCTGGCGAACTCGGCGGCGTCGCGGTGCCGCCTCCTGCCCGTCACGCGACCCGCGTGCCGGAACATCTGCGCCACTACATGACCAGCCGCTCACCGCAACCGTTCGCGACGATGATCCAGAAGATCAAACTGTCGGGTGACCATCAGAAGATCACGAAAAGACTTTACGTCTCAGCCAATATCGACCAGTCGAAAATCTTTTCCGGCATCTACGCCAGGGTTGGCGCCGATTCGTCCTGGGCATCCATGGAGGTGCCGAGCGGCCACATGCTGCAGCTCGAAATGCCGGAACAAGTCGCCCGCATCATCCACGATTTCATCGGCTGACTTTTCGCCACTCAGTCCGACGAGACGAAAGCGGCGACGGAAACAACCGCCGCCGCACCCGATATCACTTTGCGATCGGCTTGATCGACAGCAGGATGTCGACCAGTTCCTTCTGATGCTTTTCCTCGTCGCCTTTGGTTCCCCAATAGGTGACGACAAGACCCTCGGTCGGCGATGTCTGGATCAGTGCAAGCCCGACGCTCACCGGGCCGTTCTCGTCCTTGCCGTCCCAGTCGAGCGTGGTCATCTGCATGCCGTTGAACTCCTCGACCGGAGTTTCCTTCATCGTCTTGGGATCGACGGTGACGCCAGCCTCCTTCAGGAAATCGATGGCGTCGGATACCGTCTTGTCCATCGACTTCAGTTCCGCAACATCGGCGGAGAGATAGACGGCGCTGTCCTTGGACGTGGCATCGACGCCGGTCTCGGTTTCCTTCGGGTTCCAGCTATCGGGGATATTGATGCTGGCGATCGGGGCGTCGCTCGGGAATTTGAGTGTTTTCGCCTGGGCCAGCGCGGGAGCGGCCAGGACGAGCATGCCAATGAGAAGAGCTTTTTTCATCTGGGAATCCTAGAAAGATGGGAACCGCAGATGCTTTAACCGGCGGCAAAAACCATTTAGCACGCAGCCCTTTAAGAATGGGTGGAGCAAACGCTCAAAAGCCGGCGATCCGGCCAAACTCGCGTTAGGGTTTGCCACCTCCCCTTCCGCCATCGCTGGCAGGCACCTGCTGATCCATGCCAAACCGCAAGATCGGTCGAGCGCGTCATATTTGAAAGGGCGTAGATGCTGTCGCCACGGAGGAAGACTATGAAGGCGCCACTTGAAAACTACCATGCCCGAATGCAGCGGGTGCTGGACCATATCGACCAGCACCTGGACGATGATCTGGGCCTGGACGTGTTGAGCGGCGTCGCGGCGTTCTCGAAATACCATTTCCACCGGCAGTTCGCGTCCACCTTCGGGGTGTCCGTGCATCGCTATGTCCAGCTTGCGCGTTTGAAGCATGCTTCGCACCGGCTGGCTTCGAAGGACGCTCCAAGCGTCACGGACGTAGCGATGGATGCCGGTTACGATGCACCCGACGCCTTTGCCCGCGCCTTTCGGCAAAGGCTTGGCCAATCGCCTTCATCATTCCGGAAGTCGCCCGACTGGGCACCGTGGCTTGCGGCCTTCGGGCCTTTGAACAATGCGAGGAGCAAGCTCATGCAGATTACCTATACCAACGACGACGTGACTATCCGCGATGTCCCCCCGACGCCGGTGGCGATCATGGAGCATCGGGGCGACCGGGCAACACTCGGCGACACCATCCAGCGCTTCATTGCCTGGCGCAAGGCGGCCGGCTTATCGCCTGAGACGAGCCCGACCTTCAACGTCTTCCGTTCTGAGAGAACGCCTGCGATCCCGGCCGATTATAGCATGGACCTGTGTGTCGGGACTGACCTGCCAATTGCGACCGATGACGCACAGATGAAACCAGGCGTGATTCCGGGCGGGCGCTGTGCGGTCCTGCGCGTCTTCCACGATACCCACAATTTAGAACCCGCCGCGCTCTTTCTTTATCGGGATTGGCTTCCAGCCAGTGGGGAGGACGCACGCGACTTTCCCATCTATTGCCAGCGGCACTTCTCCCTCTTCCCGGGCGCGCAGGTCCATGATGTCGTCGTGGAACTGTTCCTGCCGCTGAAATAGTAGCGCTGGACGGCGGCCTGGTCTTCCGATCGTCAAAGCGGACAGGCCGCCGTTCACCCTCTCTCATTTGGCATAAGAGTTCGCGACCTAGCTCGGGCTCCGCCCGCCACCGCGCCGTTCCAGAAGCTCTATCTGGATCTGCTGCATCTCCGCCAGACGCTCCCATTGATGGGCCATCTGGTGGTCGATCTTTTCGTGCAGCTGGCGGATTTCCAGTTCGGCCCGCAGGTTGATCATGTAGTCGTTTTCGGAACGCAGCCGGTCCTTCTCTTCCTGCCGCCGCTGGCTCATCATGATGACCGGTGCCTGCAGCGCCGCAAGGCAGGAGAGCACCAGGTTGAGCAGGATGAACGGATAGGGATCGAACGGGACTGCGAACAGGCCGACGACGTTCACCGCCATCCAAACGCAGAGCACCCCGAGGAAGCTCAGGATGAACGTCCAGGAACCGCCGAAGGACGCGACCTTGTCGGCCACCCGCTCGCCGAAGGTGGGGTTGCGCTCGAGCAGGTTGACGGCGCTCGTCTGCACCGTCGAGGCGCCCTTTTCAAAACTGTCGAGCACGCGCTTGTCGAGGTCGGAAAGCTCGCCGCGTTCCTCGTCGAGCAGCTTTTCCACATAACGGCGGCGATAACGGCCGAGATCCTCGTCGCAGATATAGCTGTCGGCGGTGCAGCTTGGAACTTCCTCTGCCACCATCGCGACGAGGTTCGGCCGCAGATACCCGGCCCTGTGCAGTCTCGATAACGGAAAGGTGCGACCGCAGACGACGCATTGCCCGGTATTGGTCGACGTCATATGCCTGCCCATGTCATGCCTCTACGCTGGTCTTTTCTGCATGCACCTGAAGCGGTGACAGGTGGAAGAGCCGCGGCGAGAATTTCTTCCGGAACTCTTCCGAACGGCCGATATAGATGAGCGTCACGCCTTCCAGACGGCTGAGCACGCCCAACAGCCGCTCCTGGGTTTCCGGTTCCAGGCCTTCCAGCACGTCGTCCATGATCAGCCAGTCCGGCTTGCGCAGCACCGCGTTGGCGATCGACAGCGACGCCTCCTCGTCCTTGTCGAGCAGCCGGTCCCAGCGCTCCACTTCGTCCAGCCGGTGCACGAGGCGGTCGAGCCCGACCCTCTCCAGGGCCTCGGCCAGCGCCTTGTCGTCGATGTTGCTCAGCCCGGCCGGATAGGTCATCACTTCGCGCAGCGTTGCCGTCGGCAGGTATCCGTCCTGCGGCATCAGGATCATGCTGCCCACCGGCGGCAGGCCGATTTCGCCGCGCCCCCAGGGCCAGATGCCGGCCAGCGCCTGGAAGAACAGATGCCGGTCGGCGCCCGGATCGCCGTTGATCATCACCCGCTCGCCCGGCTTGATGGCGCAATCGCCCTCCACCACGCGCACCCCGTGCCCGGCCGCGCCCTGCTCGGGCGCACCGTAGACCGTGACGCCGCAAACGCTGATACCTTCCCCCCGGGACGTCTGGTGATAGGCGATTACCCCGCCCTCCCCAGCCGGCGTATCCATGGTCAGCAGTGCGTGGCGAAAGGAGGAGACGCGGTTCAGCGTCGCCCGCCAGTCGGCGATGACGCTGAAATTGACAACGTACCAGCGAAGCGCCTGGTTGACCTGGTTGAAGGCCCCGACCGCCATCATCAGCCCGCCGAAGGAAAGTTCGCCGGAAAAATACATCGGCGACGCGATGATGATCGGCGCCACCAGCGCCAGCCAGCCGAACCCGGCCGAGACCCAGGTGAGGTTGGCGAGCGCCCAGGCGAGCTTGCGCAGCATGCCCAGCACGCCCTCGATCGCGAAATCCACCCGGAGGCGCTCGCTTGCCTCGCCGCGTGCGAGCGTGATCGGCTTCAGGTTCTCGTTCGCCCGCACCAGGGCCGCGCGCAGGTCCGCTTCGCGCGCATAACGCTCGGCGTTGAGCCGCGGCAAAAGGTTGCCGACGACGTTGCTGAGCACAGATCCCAACAGCGCATAAAGGATCGTCGTCCACACCATGTAACCGGGGATCGAAATGGTGCGGCTGCCGAAATGGAAGGCGAAATCCGACGAGATCGCCCAGAGCACGCCGATGAAGCTTGCGAGCAGGATCGTCGAGTTGACGAGCCCGATCGCCAGCGCCGTGGTGTTTTCCGCCAGGATGCGCGTGTCCTCGTGCAGCCGCTGGTCGGGATTGCTGGCGATCGCGCCTGCGCCGCCGAGCTTGAGCGCCCGGCCGGGCTTCAGCCAGACATCGGCGAGATCACGTGCCAGCCCCTCGCGCATCCGCATCGCGGTGATTTGGTTCAGCCACTGCTGGACGACGTTCAAGAGCGTCAGCGAGAAGGCGATAATGCCAAACACGACGAGCTGGTTCAGAAATTCCGGCATGTCGCGCCGTTCCAGCGCGTCGTAGAACGGCCCGTTCCACTCGTTCAGCCGGTATGTCGCATAGGTCGTCGCAAAGATGACGATGAGCAATGCCGAGATCAGCACCAGGACGCGATTGCGCACCGGCGCATTCCAGAATGCCTTGCCCATCATGCGGAGCTGGCCCCCCAGGGAAAGCTCGAAATTCTGCAGTGCCGTCTCCGGGGGCTGCGTCATCGTGTCCGAACTCCTTGCGACTGATCAACTCTCAACGGCGCCGCACCCTTACCACGGCAGGACGGCCTCTACAGATATGGGGAGCGAAGGTCGCCCGCGCGACCGCTGACGCTGTTTCCAATCGCCCCACTGATGGTTTTAAACGAGAAATCCTCAGATTTCCTTGAAGAGAATACCCTAATCGAAAAGATATTTCACCGGGATCGGCAAACCAGGTCCCGCAGACGCTGACGCGGCACCGCTTTAACCCGCCTTCCGGAAGGCTCGGCTGGAAACTGAAACGGAGTTCAGGCACGGGTCCTTGGCATTGGCGTAGACATAGCCGTCGGCTTTGTGAATGGGGCCGAAATCCAGGCCGTTTTCGGCGCTTCGCCGGCAGAACGCCTCGACATCTTCGACGTCGAAGACAAGTTTGACGATCGCCTGGCCGCTCCTTAGCCCCCGGCCGGCCGGATGCAGCATGATATTGACGCCGCCGTCCTGCGCTACCAGTTCGACGATCCTGTCGCCCGGCAGCCGCATCGGCCTGAAACCGAAATGCGTCTCGTAGAAAAGCGCTGTCGCCTCGACGTCCTTCGCATAGATCACCAGCCTGCCGAGCGGCACGATATCCTCCAAAGGTTTCCGACCACATCCCCAGAGTTACCCAACATCCCCATTTCCCGCTACAGCGCTTGTAAATTATTCTCATCCGTGTTAATGACCGACCAGTCAGTCATAGCTGAGAATATAGACGATGCCCGAGAGGAAAAGAGAGAAACGCGACCCTCAACAGCGGCGAGCCGATATCCTGGCCGCCGCCTTCGCCTGCTTTTCCGAGCGCGGGTTCGCCGCCACCCGGATGGAGGATGTCGCGGCCCGTGCCGGCATCGCCAAGGGCACCGTCTACCTGCATTTCCCGGACAAGGAGGCGCTGTTCACCGAACTCGTCTCCGGCATCGCCACGCCCATCCTCGGAGAGATCGAGGGGCTGGTAACCAACGAGGCGATCGCGCCGCGTTTCGCGGTGTCGATGTTCTACGCTCTTTTCAAACGCGAGGTGCTGGAGACCGACCGCCGCCATCTGCTGCGGCTGATCCTCGCCGAAGGTCCGATGTTTCCTTCCGTGACCGAATTTTACCACCGCGACATCATCTCCAAGGGTCTTGGTGTGCTGCGTATCCTCCTGAAACGGGCGGCCGCCCGCGGCGACCTGCGCAATCCAGCCATTGCCGACGTGCCGCAGATCGTCATCGCCCCGGCGCTGCTGTCGATCGTGTGGACGACGTTGTTCGAGGCTTATGAGCATCTCGACACCCAAAAACTGTTCGACGCTTTTCTCGAAACCCTGTTCGTGCCGGAAGGAGGAGCGAAGTGAAGCGTATCCTCATCATCGTTTTCTTGGCGGGCGCCGCCATTGCCGCCCTGCCCTTCCTCTTCGCCGATAAGCCGCCACGCCCCTACCAGGGTTGGGTCGAAGCAGATACGCTGTTCATCGGTGCCGAAAGTGCCGGCCGGCTCACTCAAGTCGATATCGCCGAAGGTGCCACGATCACAGCCGGCGCGCCGCTCTTCAGGCTAAACTCGTCCAGTGAAGAGGCCGCCGTCGCCGCGGCCCGCGCAGCGCTTGCCCGCTCACAGGCCGAACTGGATCTGGCGCATGCCGCCCAG
>NZ_JALBGW010000133.1:0-12708 GCF_023006485.1 Neorhizobium sp. BETTINA12A | reverse complement strand
AGGGCGTCTGGGTTGAGGTCGCCTGGGAACCCGCTGTGGGCTGGGCCGTCTGCGGCGCTGCCGGCTTTGCGGCATCAGGCGCCTTGGCTGTCTGCTGCGGTTCCGTCACCGCGTCCTTGACGGCATTGCCTGCGGCATTGATCGCGTCGCCGATCGGCTTTGAATCCTTGTTTATCGCAGGCATCACGAAGAACACCATCAGCAGCGATGCGATAGCCAATACGATCAGAGCCAGCCAGCCGGCGCGGTTTTTCATCATCAATGCCTCTCCCGACAGCTATAGCCATCGCATATTCGGATTAACCTTTTCCTCCCGCATTCACAAGCTTTTCACACGATAAACCCTTGCTCTTCCGGGCATTTCCCGTCAATTTTGACGACCGGGGCTCGCTTTGGCCCTCCACTTGAAATGCCTTATGGAGAAAACTGTGCCGATTCGATCCATCTGCGTTTACTGCGGTTCGCAGCCGGGACGCGATCCCGCCTATATCGAGGCCGGCCGTGCGCTCGGAAAATCCATCGCCGCCCATGGGCTTCGGCTTGTTTATGGCGGAGGCACCAAGGGTATCATGGGTGCGGTCGCAGCCGGCGTTCTGTCGAACGGCGGTCAGGTCACCGGCATCATTCCCCAATTCCTGGTCGACATGGAGGCCACGCGCCATTCGCTCGGCCAGCTCGACGAGCTGATTGTGACGGAGGACATGCATGCGCGCAAGCACAAGATGTTCGAGCGCGCTGACGCTTTCGTGACCCTGCCGGGCGGCATAGGCACGCTGGAGGAGATTGTCGAGATCATGACGTGGGCGCAGCTCGGACGGCATCAGAAACCGATGGCATTTGCCAATATCGGCGGTTTCTGGGATCCGATGCTCGACCTCATCACCCACATGCGCGAACAGGGTTTCATCCACCGCGCGCATCTGGTCCAGCCGCTTGTCATCGCCAATGTCGAGGAGATCGTTCCGGCGATCCTCGAACAGGGCGAGGACCGCCCGCCGTCCGGCGGCGAGGAGGCTGTCATTTCAAGGCTTTGAGCGCCTGTGCTTAAGCTCTAGTCGACGATGAAGAGTTTTGCACCGACCGCTGTCGAGGAGCGGTGGGGCTCGGCATCGTCAGCCACCTGGTAACTCATGCCGGGCTTCAGCACGAAGACCCGGCCGTCGGCGAGTTCGGTCCTTAACTCGCCTTCGAGGCAGAGCAGGACATGGCCTTTGACGCACCAGTGGTCGGCGAGATAGCCGGGCGAATATTCGACCATCCGCACCCGGATCTTCCCGAAACGGCATGTCTGCCAGGTCGCGAGCCCGGTGTCGCCCTTGTGTTCGGTCTTGGGCACCGTGCTCCAGTCGGTCGTGCCGAACGGAATGTCGCTGATCTGCATTCTTATGCTCCGGAAAGGGATTATCGGCCGCGCGTCTGTTTCAGCATCGACCAGGTGTAGACGGCGAGCGCCACCCAGATCAACGCAAAGGCCCCGAGCTTCACCAGGCTGAGCGGCTCGTGGAAAGCGAAAACCGCGATCAGGAAGATCATCGTCGGCGCGATGTATTGCATGATGCCGATGGTCGAGAGCTTCAGGAGTTTTGCGCCATTGGCATAGATCATCAGCGGTGCGGCGGTGATGATGCCGGCGGCCATCAGGATGAACGTGTCCCACCCGGTCGAATTGAGGAGATGGCCCTGGCCGGTCCATTCCAGCCAGATCACATAGGGCAGGCAGGGAATGCTGATCAGCAGCACTTCCAGGAAGAAACCCTGGTTCGGGCCGATCGGCAGGGTTTTCCGGAACAGCGCATAGAACCCCCAGGTGACGGTGAGCGCCAGTGAAACCCACGGCAATCCGCCCGCGTCATAGGTGAGGATCGCCACCGCCACCACCACGAGGCCGATCGCGGCGAGCTGAACCGGCGCCAGCCTTTCCTTCAGCAGGACGGCTGCGAGAAAGATGCTGAACAGCGGATTGATGAAATAACCGAGCGCCGCATCGAGCGCCCGGCCGGCGGCGACCGCCCATACATAGATGCCCCAGTTCGCCATGATGATCAGGGCGGTCAGGCATGCCATGGCCAGCATGCGCGGGTTCTGCACCGCCACCTTGAGATCGCCGGTGCGACGCAGGATGAGGAGAACGAGTCCAGCGACAGGCACCGACCAGATGGCCCGGTGCGCCAGCACTTCGAGCGAAGGAATATGGGCAACCGCCTTCAGATAGAACGGCAGGAAGCCCCAGAGGAAATAGGCCGTCAGCCCGAAGGCGAAACCGCGTGGGGTATCCTCGTTCTTCGCTATTGTCGCCGGGGCGATGTCGGTGGTCATGCGGGTGTTTCCGGTATGTTTGTTCTGGTTATCCCCCGTTTAAACGAATAGGTTGAGCCGGACCAATTCATTTCATTGAAGAACCTATCGTTTGTCGCGATTCTGTCGGCTTGGCTTGCGATAGTGATCGCTTGTCAGAACGGAGGAATTGGATGGATTTCGAAAACCCGCCGCTGCACGGGCAGATCTACGCCCGTCAGATCCTGGCGAAGGCCGGCGTGAGTGCAGACGCCCGGCTCCTCGCCGCCTTCGCCAAGGTGCCGCGCGAACAATTCGTCGGCCCGCCGCCCTGGGTCTACAACGACTTTCGCAATTACCGCGAACTCGCCTCGACTGATCCGTTGGTTCTCTACCAGGATCTGCTGGTCGGCCTGGACACGGCGCGCGGCGTCAACAACGGCATGCCGTCGCTGCATGCCGGGGCCCTTCACGCGCTCGGCATCCGCGACGGCGAGACCGTCGCTCATCTCGGCGCCGGGACCGGATATTACACGGCGATCATTGCCGAGCTGGTGGGGCCGTCGGGCCGGGTGGTCGCCGTCGAATACGACGAAGCCCTCGCGGACAAGGCGCGGCAGAACCTGGCGGGTTACGCGAATGTCGAACTCGTCCGCGGCGATGCGACAGAATGGCCGAAGGAGGATGCGGACGTGATCTACGCCAATTTCGCGCTCGACCACCCGCCGGCCGCCTGGATCGATAATCTGGCGGTCTCGGGGCGCACGCTCTTCCCGCTCGGCTTCCCGGCGATCGACAACGGCCGGCGGAGCGGCTTTACCGGCCGCGCGGGTTTTCTGTTGATCGACCACCGCGCAAAAGGTTTCGGAGCCAAATTCCTGCAGCCGGTTTCCTTCGTCTGGGCCGAGGGCCAGCAACCGGTGCCGCCGGGCCGCCACCAGGGACTGGCCGAAGCCTTCCGTTCCCGCCGCGGTTATCAGGTCCGCAGCCTGCGCTGGCGGGAGCCGCCCCGGGAGGGCGAGTGGTACGGCGAGGAAGATTGGGGGCTGAGTTTCGAGGAGGTGTGAGGGCGTCAGCCGCGCCAAAGTTCTTGGTCCTAGGGTGCCCGAAACGAACATAGCAATGGATTGAAAATCTCCGGCTCAGGGACTTGATCATTTTAGGTCGACTGTCCTACAAGAGGATTAGGACAATTGCCCTAATCCGTGAAGCCATCGCTTTGCACCCGGGCAACAGCAAACAGGGTTGCCACGTTGAAGGGTATGGACACACGCAATCAGATCGTAGACGCCGCTGATCGGCTCTTCTACGAGCGCGGGTACGACGTAACGTCGTTTGCCGATATCGCCGAATGCGTGGGCCTGTCGCGCGGCAATTTTTACTACCACTTCAAGACGAAGGACGAAATTCTCAACGCGGTGATCGCCCTTCGTATCGCCAACACGCAGAGAATGCTGGAGGCATGGGAGGCTGAAGGCGGGACAGCTGCCGACAGAATCCGAAGCTTTATCAATATCCTCATCGTCAACCGAACGAAGATCATGGCGTATGGCTGCCCGGTCGGATCGCTCTGCAACGAACTCGCCAAGCTCGATCATGTCGCCAAAACCGACGCCGCCGCACTTTTCACCCTGTTCCGCGAGTGGCTCGCTCGCCAGTTCTGCGCTCTGGGTCGGGAAACCGATGCCGACGCGCTCTCCCTACATCTCCTGATGCGAAGCCAAGGTGTATCGGCGCTCGCTACGGCGTTCCGCGACGAAACCTTCATCCGCCGCGAAGTGGACGCCATGCAGACGTGGTTGGAGGCGCATATCTCGGAGCGGCCGCTCGCTACCCAATCCGTTTCATCACGAACCGTCTGAAGGAAAACCGGCATGTTCATCGTCACCCTGAAGTTCGCCGACAAGGCAAGGGCTCCGCAATTCATGGAAGGGCACAATGCCTGGATCAGAAAAGGCTTTGATGACGGTGTTTTTCTGCTGGTCGGCAGCCTCCAACCGAATGCAGGCGGATCCGTGTTGGTCCACAATACCACACGGGCCGACCTCGAAATGCGTGTGACGGACGATCCTTTCGTTGCCGAAGGCGTTGTCAGCGCTGACATTCAGGAAATCGTACCTGGCCGTGTCGATGACCGGCTTGCATTCCTGAAGGCCTAGACACCAGGGGCGCCATCATCTCGGATGCGCGGCCGATTGTCTCCAACCCGAATCTCTGATCAATCAGGCGAACGGATGTCGGCGGAGGCGAAGGTGATGTCGGAGCAGAGCCCGATCGAGGTTTCCGAACAGCGGATCGGACGCGTGGAGGCGCTTGGCTTTACGGCCGCCGGAGGTCCGGTGATCCTGAACGGCTGCATTCTGGAGGAAGCGGACCTGTCGGGCCTGGATCTCCAGCGCTGGGAATTCAGAAACTGCAGGATGACCACCGTCAATCTGCGGGCCGCTGACCTCGAAGGGGCAAAATTCGAGGGATGCCGGGGACCGTTCGCCAATTTTTCAGGCGCGAACCTCGCGGAGGTGGAATTCCGGAATTGCGACTTCAACAACGCCGCTTTTTTGGAAGCCAAAATGAACGACACCCGGTTCGTCGGCTGCAAGCTGACCGGTGCCAACCTGACGCGGATCGCCTCGCTCGGCCTGTCGTTCAAGGAAACCATCCTGGCGCAGGCAAGGCTCCCCGCACTGTCGTTCCGGAAGTCCCGGATAGAGCGGGTCGATTTCGGCATGGCCGATCTGTCGAAATGCGATTTTCGCGACGTCGTGTTCGACGGCTGCAGCCTGCGTGACACGGGGCTCGTCGATGCCAGGTTCGAAGGGGCCGATCTGCGCGGCGCGGACCTCGGCGGCCTGAAGCTGATCGACGCCAGGAAGTTCAAGGGAGCGACGATCTCGCGGCAGCAGGCCGGAGATATCCTGGCGGAACTGGGACTGAAGGTTCAATAGCCGGGTGCGGCATCCTCAGTCTCCGGTTCTTCCAGTCGTCTTGCAGGCGAGAAGGACTAGACGGCTACGCGCCGTGCTTCCTTGTCGGCCGACTTCCGGTCTGCGCCGTGCTTTTCGATGATCGCCTTCGCATCTTCAACCGAAATGCGATGTTTCTTGGCGAAGGGGATAGGCTGGTAAGGCTGGTCCGCGGTGTTTGCTTTTTTATCAGACATGAACGTCTCCGATCTCGATGCTCCGGCAGGATGCCGAAGCCTCTTTGGATTAATGAAACGGTGAGGGGGTTGGTTGCCAGGCGCTGCTGCGTCATTACCGCGAGCGGCTGCCTCAATGTACCGTCTATATGGTACGAAAGCCCCTGAAACACAATGGCCCGGATCGGGCCACAGGATTCGGTGCCGGCTGCCAACTCCTGCAGGGACGGTTTTCGCGCGAAACCTTCAGTATTTCTTCTTGCGGACGATCTTGTTGCCCTTTGGCCCGCTCAGCACCGGTGTTCTGTCCCGGTTTTCCGCAAGCAGGCTGCGCCAGCGTTCCAGGCGATCGGCGGAAAGTTCGCCTTTGGCAACGGCTGCCTGCACCGCGCAGCCCGGTTCGTGGGCGTGGGTGCAATCGCGAAACCGGCAATTCGGTGCCAGATCGGTGATCTCGGCAAACAGCGTATCGATGCCGTCGGTAACGTCGCTGACATAAAGCGTCCGAATACCCGGCGTATCGATCACCCAGCCGCCACCGGCAATCGCGTGCAGCGACCGTGCCGTGGTGGTGTGACGACCCTTTGCATCACGTTCGCGAATGCTACCGGTCTTCTGCATCGTGTCGGACGCATGCCCGGCGAGCGTGTTGACCAGCGTCGACTTGCCGACGCCGGAGGAGCCCACCAGTGCCACCGTCTGCCCTACGCCGCACCAGGGCTCCAGCAAGGCAACGGCATCCGCAGTGCGCGCATTGAGGACGACCACCGGCAGGTCGCGCTGCAGCGCCCTGGCCTGTTGCTCGAACGGGCCGGCATCTTCGACGGTATCGGCTTTGGTCAGCACGATCACCGGGTTGGTCCCGGCCTGGTTGGCCATGATCAGGTAGCGTTCCAGCCGTCCGGGGTTGAAATCGGCATTGCACGAGGTGACGATAAACAGCGTATCGACATTGGCTGCGGCAAGCTGCTGGCCATGCCCGCCTTCCGCGCGCCGTTGAAACACGGTTTTCCGGTCGAGACGGCGCACGAGCATGCCCGTCAGCGGGTCGGCAAGAACCCAGTCGCCGACCGCAAACTCCGCGGTATTGCTATTGGGCGGAAGTTCGATCCCGACCGGTCCGCTGACACCGATCGCGTCGATGCGTGCCCGATGAACAGAGGCAATGCGCCGGACCAGGAGTTCGGTCTCGTCCGGCTCGACCTGAGCCGCAAAGAAATCGGACCAGCCGAGCAGTTCAAGCGATGAGGGCGGGTTGGAGCCGGTCAAGGTTCGGTACGAAAATTCGGGGACGCCGTCATGGGTGAGCTTTCCGAAGAGTGAGCGCGAGTGCCTCCGGAGAGGGTCCGCAGATATGTTGCGAAAGTGTCGGCTCTTGGCTGAGCCCGGACTGCCGTCCGTTCGTCATCGAGCCAGAGCATTAACCCAGCCTACCGCCGAAGTCGAGGAAGCGATCGGCATCGCATTGCATATGAGGCCCGACGGGACGCGATCCGGCGTTTGTGTTCTTCAACCTCACTCCGCCGCGATCTTGCCTGCCAGATGCCGGTTCTTCATCAGCTTGTAGATGACTGAATCCATCAGCGCCTGGAACGAGGCGTCGATGATGTTTTCCGAGACGCCGACCGTCCACCAGCGCACGCCGTCGCCGTCGGTGGATTCGATCAGCACCCGGGTGATCGCCTCGGTGCCGCCGTTGAGGATACGCACCTTGAAGTCCGCGAGCACCAGGTCATCGATCTCGTGCTGGTATTTGCCGAAATCCTTGCGCAGCGCCCGGTCGAGCGCGTTGACCGGGCCGTCGCCTTCGGCGACCGACATCAGCGTCTGGCCGTCGACGACGAGTTTCACCACCGCTTCGGAGACGATCTTGATCTTGCCATGCGAGTCGAACCGGCGCTCGACCATCACTCGAAAACCTTCGACCGAGAAGAATTCCGGAATGGTGCCGAGCGTGCGGCGGGCGAGCAGTTCGAAACTCGCATCGGCGCCCTCATAGGCATAACCGGTCGCCTCGCGTTCCTTGACGATCGAGATCAGTTGGTCGAGCTTCGGATCGTCCTTGCCGACCTCGATGCCGCGGCGCTTCAGCGCGTTGATGAAGTTCGACTTGCCGCCCTGGTCGGAGACCATGACCTTGCGCAGGTTGCCGACGCTTTCCGGCGTCACGTGTTCGTAGGTGCGTGGATCTTTCAGCAGCGCCGAGGCATGGATGCCGGCCTTGGTGGCGAAGGCAGAAGCGCCGACATAGGGGGCCTGGTGGTTCGGTGAGCGGTTCAAGAGCTCGTCGAAGGCGTGGCTGAGGCGGGTGAGGCCGGTCAACCGCTCGGCATCGATCGCCGTCTCGAACCGTGTGGCGTAAGCGTCCTTCAGGGCAAGCGTCGCGATGATCGTCACCAGATTAGCATTGCCGCAGCGCTCGCCGATGCCGTTCAGCGTCCCCTGGATCTGCCGACAGCCCGCCTCGATTGCGGCGAGCGAATTGGCCACCGCCTGGCCGGTATCGTCATGGGCGTGGATGCCGAGCGAGGTGCCGGGAATGCCCGACGCGATCACCGCCTCGACGATGGCGCGGATCTCGCCCGGCTGGGTGCCGCCATTGGTGTCGCAGAGCACCACCCAGCGCGCACCGGCTTCATAAGCCGTCCTGGCGCAGGCAAGGGCATATTCCGGATTGGCCTTGTAGCCATCGAAGAAATGTTCGCAATCGACCAGCGCTTCCTTGGCAGCGCCGCGGGCGGCCTCGACGCTGTCGCGGATCGCCTCGAGGTTTTCCTCGTTCGAACAGCCGAGCGCCACGCGCACGTGATAATCCCAGCTTTTGGCGACGAAACAGGTGGCGTCGCTTTTCGCCTGCAGCAAGACGGCCAGCCCCGGATCGTTCGAGGCGGAAATGCCGGCCCGCTTGGTCATACCGAAGGCGACGAATTTCGACTTCGCCGTGCGTTTCTCCGAGAAAAAAGCGGTATCGGTCGGGTTGGCGCCGGGATAACCACCCTCGACATAATCGATGCCGAACTCGTCCAGCAGGTTGGAAATGGCGATCTTGTCCTCGACGGAAAAATCGACGCCGGGGGTCTGTTGCCCGTCGCGCAGCGTTGTGTCGAAGAGATAGATGCGTTCGCGTGTCATGGGTGCTCCTCCTGGAGCAAGATTATGCTGTTGGCGGCATCACCCCCCTCTGCCCTGCCGGGCATCTCCCCCTCAAGGGGGGAGATCGATGCGTGGCCACGTCCCGCCTTCCATCGACGGTCATCGGGAGGGGGAACCGGTGCGCCCATCCGATCTCCCCCCTTGAGGGGGAGATGGCCGGCAGGCCAGAGGGGGGTAGCCACGAATTCCACGGTCAAACCTTCCCCGCAAACCGGTCCGTCGCGCGGATCAGCTGGTCGGTAATGCCGGGTTCCGAGACCGCATGCCCCGCACCTTCGATGATGTGGAAATCCGCGTCCGTCCAGACTTTCGAAAGCTGCCAGGCATATTTCAGCGGGCAAGGCATATCGTAGCGGCCGTGCACGATGACGCCCGGAATGCCCTTGAGCTTCGTAGCGTCGCGCAGAAGCTGCCCGTCTTCCAGCCAGCCGGCATTCATGAAGAAGTGGTTCTCGATGCGCGAGAAGGCCAGCGCAAAATGATCGTCGTCATGGTCCGACGTCAGTTCGGGGCTCGGCAGAAGCGTGATGGTCGAGCCCTCCCAGACGCTCCAGGCCTTGGCGCAGCGGATCTGCTCGGCCTTGTCGGTGCCGGTGAGGCGGCGGTGGTAGGCGGCCATCATCTCGTGGCGCTCGTTTTCCGGAATGGGGGCGACGAAGGCCTCCCACTTGTCCGGGAACATTTCCGATACGCCGAACTGGTAGTACCAGTCGAGTTCCGGCCTGGTCAGCGTATAGATGCCGCGCACCAGAAGTTCGGTGACCCGCTCGGGATGAGTTTCAGCATAGGCAAGCGCCAGCGTCGAGCCCCAGGAGCCTCCGAACACCTGCCATTTGTCGACGCCGACCATTTGGCGCAGCCGCTCGATATCGGCGACCAGATGCCAGGTGGTATTGGCGTCCAGACTTGCATGCGGCGTGGAACGACCACAGCCGCGCTGGTCGAACAGCAGCACGTCGTAGAGGTCGGGGTTGAAGAGCCGCCGCTGGTTCGGATTGCAGCCGCCGCCCGGGCCGCCATGCAGGAAGACGGCCGGCTTGGCGCCCGGCTTGCCGACCCGCTCCCAATAGGTCACATGGCCGTCGCCGACATCCAGTTGCCCTGTCGCGTAGGGTTCGATCTCGGGATAGAGCGTGCGCAGAACTTCAGTCATAGATGCAGACCCTTTGCCGGCCAGTTTTCGGTATCGTGATCGGGATGCTGGAAGGAAATGATCTGCTCCTGCTTGACGGCGTCCTCGCCGCTGTCGCGCACCGGCTGGTCGAAGATCGTCGTCACCCACGGTATATGCGAGGCATAGTTCACCTGGATCTTCGGGGCGAGGTCGCCGCGGTCATCGAAGGCGCCGATCGCCAGTTCCAGCCCGCCGGGGTAACGGTAGGTGAGCGGCGTGCCGCAATTCTCGCAGAAGCCGCGGTCGATATTCACCGATGACTGGAAATATTTCGGCTCGCCGCGGGTCCATTCGATGCCGTCCTTCGGCGCGGTCACCAACGGCCCGAAAAACCCGCCGAAGGCTTTCTGGCACATGCGGCAATGGCAGATCGAGGCGCGGCCGAGCTCGCCGTGGATGCGGAAGCGCACGGCGCCGCACTGGCAACCGCCTGTTCTCAAAGTTTCGGTCACTGTCTGTCCTCCTTGGGAGCGATTTCGGGGGGAGCGGTTTCGGGCGGCCATGTTTCGGTGTCGTGATCGGGATGCTGGTAGGAGACGATGTCGTCGAGGAACGGCGCCGAGGCGACGTCGTCCATCGTATCCCGCTCGGGAAGTTCATGCAGTCGGTCGACAAAGCCGATCTTGCCTTCCACGCCGAACTGCACGACCGGAGGAAGCTGGCCCGGCTCGTCGAAACTGCCGGCGGAAATAGCGATGCCGTCGGCCGCCTCATAGGTCATCGGCGTACCGCAGTTTTCGCAAAACCCGCGCCGCACATGGTTCGACGAGTGGAAATATTTGAGCTGGCCGCGCGTCCAGGTCAGCTCCGCCTCGCTGGCCGCCACCAACGGCGCGTAATAGGCGCCGAACGCCTTCTGGCACATGCGGCAATGGCAGATCGAGGCATCCGGCGCATCGCCCACCAGCCGGAAGCGGATTGCGCCGCACTGGCAGCCGCCGGTCCGAACGACATCGCTCATGACCGGCCCTCCGCATGCCCACCCCCGCGCGGCCAGACCTCGGTATCGTGGTCGGGGTGCTGGTTGCTGCTCGCCGAGATCGTCTTTTCCTCCTGCGGCGTCATGTCCATCTTTACATCGTGATACAGGCTGTCGAGGGTCCCGAACCAGGGCATCTTGTGGGCAAGATTGGTCTGCATCTCCGGCTTCACCGATTGCGGATCGTCGAGGGAACCGAGCGTGATGCTGATATGATCGCTCGACCCGTCATAAAAGAGCGGCGTGCCGCATTTTTCGCAGAAGCCGCGCCGTACCGTTTCCGACGACTGAAACCAGGCCGGCTCGCCGCGTGTCAGCTTGAAATTTTCGTACATCACCCCCGCGAGCGGCATGAAATAATTGCCCGCCGCCTTCTGGCACATGCGGCAATGGCACAGATGCGGAAACCCGAGCTCCCCTTCCGCCCGGTATCTCACAGCGCCGCACTGGCAGCCGCCGGTGTGGATCTGGGTCATTGACTGTCCTCCCCGACGATTTTCACGATATGGAGACAAACATTGTCGATGTCTTTGAGAACGTCGTCGTTCCAGAAGCGCAGCACTGTCCAGCCATCCTGTTCCAGGCGCTGGGTTCGCGCTGCGTCATACCGAAGATCCTCGTCGTTGCCGTGCTGCGAGCCATCGACCTCAACGATGAGGTGGTGCGTCGGGCAGGCGAAATCCACGATGTAACCCGCAATCGGCAGTTGGCGTCGAAAGCTCAGACCCATCAGGCGGTGGGCGCGCAATTCGTTCCAGAGCTTCAGTTCGGCATCGGTCAGCGCCTTGCGCATGCGCCGGGCATTGGCGCGGCGCTGCGGCGGGATGGGGGCATGCGGCATATCATGCTCCTTATCGGCGCGGAGCGCGTGGTTACCCCCCTCTGCCCTGCCGGGCATCTCCCCCACAAGGGGGGAGATCGGAGTGTGGCGAACACACTCGCCTACATTGGATGTCGCAATCTGGGATAGGTGTTCTCGCAAGGCAAGCCGAGTTTTCAAATTCCGAAGGTTGAAAGGCTGCTGAGAGTTAGTGTGTGGGGATCTCAGGGCGTGAGCGCGGCGAAGAAGGCGATCAATGTCCGGGCAAGCGGGCGCGCCCAGCCGATCTCCCCCCTTGTGGGGGAGATGCCCGGCAGGGCAGAGGGGGGTATGCCGCGCCCGCATCGCCATCCTATTGCCTGAGCTCCAGCACCATCACACGCCTTCCGGTGCGTGACACACCGCCTCGATATTGTTGCCGTCGGGGTCAAACACGAAGGCGCCGTAGTAGTTCGGGTGGTAATGCACGCGCAGGCCGGGCGGGCCGTTGTCACTGCCGCCGGCTGATATCGCCGCGGCATAGAAGGAGTCCACCTCGGCCCGGCTGCTGGCGGTAAACGCAACGTGCTGGGAATGGCCGGGGACTGGTTTGTCCTCGTGCAGCCAGTAGATCGGCCGCTCGCGTCCGTAGCCGCCGACCTTGACGCCGCCCGTATATTCAGCCGGAACCATGTAGAGCAGCGAGGCGCCGAGCGGCGCGAACGCTGCATCGTAGAATGCCTTGGCCCGGTCGAAATCCGCGACCTTGATGCCCATGTGATCGATCATCGCCTTGCTCCTCGCGCGTTGTTCCAGGAGGTGAAGCTTACCGCTTCACCTCCCAGGTCGTCACCCTCTCGCCCGTTGCCGGGTCCTTGCCGTCCTTCAGCTGGATGCCCTTGTCCGACAGTTCGTTGCGGATCCTGTCGGCCTCGGCGAAATTTTTCGCCTTCAGCATTTCGAGCCGCAGGGCGACCAGCGCGTCGACGGCGGATGCCAGCGCCTCGTCGACCTCGGTTTTTTCAGGCAGCACGCCGAGAAAAGCGGCACTGGCGGCATACGCCGCAAGCGCGTCCGGATCGCCGTGGGCCTCCTGTGCCAACGCGTGCAGTGCCTGCACGGCTGCGACCGTGTTGAGGTCGTCGGCAAGCGCGTTCACCACCGCATCGCAAGGGGCGGCACCGGAGGCT
>NZ_JALBGW010000132.1:0-12721 GCF_023006485.1 Neorhizobium sp. BETTINA12A | reverse complement strand
CTCGCCTTCGCGACGCCTTCGCCGCGCAAGGAGATCGCGCTTGGCGTTGCGCCCAAGACCGCGCTCGCCAATCTCTATGCCGCGCCTCCGAACGCCGTTCCCCAGACCACGCCAGTCCAGACCGCGCCAGTCCCGACGGCCCCATCCCGGATGGCGTCGTCTCAGACGATGACGCCACAGCAGCCGGTCGGGTCGCTCTGGCGCATCCAGATCGCCGCCGCCGCCAGCCGCGACCAGGCATCCGCGCTGCTGGAAAAGGCAATGCCGCTGCTCGCCCAAGGGTATGGCCGCGTCGCGCCGAGCATCGAAAGTTATGCCGATAGCGGCAAGGAAATCTTCCGCGCTCGCTTCGTCGGTTTTGCCGACGGCGATGCCGCCACGCGCGCCTGCTCGGTCCTGCAGGCCAAGGCGATCACCTGTTTCGTGGTACGATAAACGGATAAAACGCGCCGCCGGATCACCGGCGGCGCGTTGCTTCCCCGACGGATCTCAGCCCTTGACCGGCGCGTTCATCGCCCAGGCGACGCCGAAGGGGTCGCGGACCTGGCCGTAGCGGTCGCCCCAGAACATCACCTGCAGCTCGGTCTCCACCGTCATGCCGGCGTCGACGGCGCGTTTCCACCAGAAATCGATGTCGTCGACCGGCAGCATCATGGTGAAGGCCTGCGGCTTTTCGAGCGGGTGGCCGTAATCCGGATAGGGATCGCCGAGCATCACCGAACTGCCGTTGATATAGAGATGGACGTGCATCGTGCGGCCCTGGTCATCCACCGGATGAAAGGCTTCGATCTCGGCGCCGAGGGCGTTTTTGTAATACTCGGCAGCCTTCATCGCCCCGTCGAGCTGAAGATAGGCGACCACGCCGCCGCGGACGGGCGAAGCTACCTGATTGTCGTTCGTCTGGGCACTCGTATCCATTATTTTCCCTCCTGTTCGGGTCGTTCTCGTCCATGCCGGACAATACAAAGACGAACGAGAGGAGGAGACGCCGACATGGGGCGGCGATTTTTTTACGCAGTTTCGCCGGATGGAGTTAGGTGTCCCATTTGACCCGCCCAAGATCGGCGGCACCATCGACGATGCGGACAACGCGAACCGTGTCGTCGGCGATCGCGTAGAGGGCGAGCCACCTTTCCACCACAAGCATGCGTGCGGATTGCGCAATATCGGGCCGCCCCGGTCCCATCTCGGGATGATCCGATAATCGCGATATGCGGGCCTCCAGGCGCTCGGCAACCGCATCGGCCATGGCCACTCCGCTTTTGTCGGCGATCCAGGACCAGATGTCCAACATGTCGTCACGAGCCCGGCTGGAATAAACGACCATCTTGGCCATGGATCAAGGCTTGCCCGCACGTCTGCTGCGGCCTTCGGCCTTGATCGCTTTCAAATCCAGAGGGCGATAATCGCCGCTCTCGACACCTTCGCTCCACGCTATTTTCAGGCGCGTCAGATTATCGGCTGCGTGGTCCTGTTCCTCCAGCAGGCGCAAGGCCTCCTCGACGACTTCGCTCGAAGAGCGATAGTGTCCCGATTCGACCTTGGATTTGACAAACTCGGCCAGATCGTCCGTCAGTGAAACATGGATGTCCATCGACAGCTCCTTCCCTCCAATGATGGAAGCAGTCAGGGATTTTTACAAGCGATTTCGAACTTCAAACCCGTCCCGCAAATTCCTTCACCAGGCCCTCATAGTCCTCCATCGGCGGGAAGGTTTCGTAGGCATGCACGGCCGGTGTCGTCGCCCAGGGCAGCTTTTCGGACGTATAGGTCTCGATGAAGGGCACGAACCATTGCGGGTCGTCGAGCATGGTCGGACGCAGGTTGACGAACCAGTCCATGCCGACCGGCCTCGTAAACATCCAGCTCTTGCAGTGCGGGCAGTGATAGTGGTGGGCGTCGTCGCCATGCAGGCCGCCGATCACCGGCTCGCCTTGCGTCACCTCGAACCCTTCAGACGGGATCGCGGCGGAGAGCGAAAAGGCGCTGGCGCTCATCTTCTGGCAGCCGGTGCAGTGGCAGGCCGTGGTCAGGATCGGCGGTGCGCTGATTTTTAGCCGCACCTGCCCGCAGCGGCATCCGCCTTCCATGGGAAGAGTGGGTTTGGGCATGTTTGTATCTCCATTTTATCAATGCAACGGGGCGGCTACGGCGTTCGATCAGGCCGGACGCTTCGGAATGTCGAGGCCCCGCTGGACGGCTGGTCTTGCCAGCGCGCGCTCCAGCCATTCCGGCACGCGCTTCAGCTGGTCGTATTCGACGAGCTCCCCGGCGCCGTAGAAGCCGATCAGGTTGCGCACCCAGCCGAGCATGGCGATGTCGGCGATCGAATATTCGTCGCCCATCACCCAATCGCGGCCCTCGAGACGGGTCTCCAGCACGCGGATGATGCGGTGCGATTCCTTGGCATAACGGTCGCGCGGGCGCTTGTCCTCGATGTCCTTGCCGGCAAACTTGTGGAAGAAACCCAGCTGGCCGAACATCGGCCCGAGACCGGCCATCTGGAACATCACCCACTCGATCGTCTCGTAGCGCTTGGCCGGATCCGACGACATCAGCTTGCCGGTCTTTTCGGCGAGATAGATCAGGATCGCGCCGCTTTCGAATAGCGCCAGCGGCTTATCCCCGGGGCCGTTGGGATCGAGGATCGCCGGGATCTTGCCGTTCGGATTGAGCGACAGGTATTCCGGACCCCATGTCTCGTCGGCGCCGATATTGATGAAATGCGGCTCGTAGGGCAGGCCGATCTCTTCCAGCATGATCGAAACCTTGACGCCGTTCGGCGTCGGCGTCGAATAGAGCTGCAGAACGTCCGGGTTCTGAGCGGGCCATCTGGAGGTGATCGGGAAGGCGGAAAGGTCGGCCATATCGGGGTTCCTTGGGAGGCAGAGTTTTGTTCCCGCGGAATATAGCCACCGGCGCGCGATGCGCCAGTGGCGATCTCATCGAAGTCAGCGGGCGCTGGCCGGGAAAGCCGGCAGCTTGCCGATATCGTCTGCGTCGTGCTGGACGACCAGCTTTGCGTTCAGCTGCTTGGCGATCCGGTTCATGCGCTCCATCGAGGCGAGGCTTTCGGCCCGGTCGATGTTGAAGGGCGGCACGCCGTTGTTTCCGATCTGCTCTTCGAAATGCACGACGTCACCGGAGAGCAGGACCGGTCCGCTCTGCGGCAGTTTGACGAGCAGCGCCGTCTCGCCCTTGGTGTGGCCAGGCATGGCGAGCATCGTGACGGAACCGTCGCCGAACACGTCGCGATCGCCGGAAACCGGGTCGATCTTTGCCTTGCCGTCCATCCAGGGCTGGACGAGCACCGGCATGACCCCGAAAGGCAGGGGATTTTCGTGCAGGCTTTCCCAGTCGCCGGCGCCGATCATCAGCGTCGCCTTTGCAAAGGTCGAGGCCTGGCCGAGATGGTCGAAATGGTTGTGGCTGATGCCGACGATGCCGATCTGATCCGGCTTGATGCCGATCTTTGCGAGTTGGGTCGGGATGTCGACGGAAAGCGACGGTGCCAGCGGCTGGGTGAGGTCCGGCGCCTTGCCGATCAGGGCAGCCGGCAGGCCGGTATCCCAGAGCAGGTAATCAGCACCGTGGCGGATCGCATAGCAGCTGTCGGTCAGGGTGCGGCTTTCGCCTTTATAAGCGAACGTATCGGAAAAGCTCGACAGGTCCTTGACCACGATCGAGCCGCAATCGAGCCGCCACAGTTCGATATCGGCTGCGGCGCGAGCGGAGCCCGACAGGGTGAAGAGGGCGACGCCCGCGGCCAGAACGGAAGCGCCAAGGGTGGAAAGGGTGGCTAAGGTCTTCATCAAAAGTCTCCTGCGTTGAAGCCACGCCTTCTGCCTGCTTTCGACATCCCGTCAGGGCCGGATTTTTAACCGCTTGAGCCCGAAACGCTCACCTGAAGTGTTTTTCATCGTCGGTCCTGCGCTATACTGCGGCCATGAACCTGATCGTCACCCAGCGTCTTCCCGATCTTTCCCGCCGCCTGCTCGACCGTCTGCGCCCGATGGTGGCGGGGCGTCTCAAGCCCGGCATGAACGCCTATGCCGAGCAGCTGTTCATCTATTGCTGTTTCGACCGGGAGAAGGTGAAGGCGCTGGAGCTCGAAGATCCGATGATCGGCATCGTGCTCTACGGACAGAAGGAAATCTGGTTCGGCGACCGGACGCATGCCTTCCCGCCGGGCTCCGTCTTCGTCCTGCCGCGCAAGGTGCCGATGGATGTCGTCAACATTCCCGACGAGACGACCGGGTTCTACGTCGCACTGCGCCTCGACGTTCCGTCGCTGCCGGAAGGGATACCGCCGCTCTCGACGGCGGAGCGGCTGAAGGGCGGCGAGTTGGGCAATTTCGGCGTGCCGCTCAGCGAAGGTCTGGTGGAGGCGCTCTGTCATGCGGCCACCACGATTGCCGACGGGGCCATCGGCGAAACGATCAAGCGGCTGCGGATGGCCGAGGTGCTGGCATTGCTCCGCCCGTTGCCGGAAGCGCGGCTGCTGTTCCGCCAGAGCCTTTCGGACGAGATCGCCTGGCTTATCGCCACTGCCCCTTCCGAACAGTGGAGCATAACCGAGGTCGCCGAACAGATCGGCATCGGGGCCTCGACGCTGCGGCGTCGTCTTTCGCTGGAGGGTGCCTCGTTCCGGACCATCCTGCGGCGGGAGCGGCTGAAGGCAGGCCAGAACGCCATATCCTCGGGCGCCTCCAGCATCGCTGCAGCGGAGGCTGCCGGTTATGCCTCGCGGTCGCATTTCTCCCGCCGTTTTCGCGAGACTTTCGGCACCAGTCCGACCGGTCGGCCCTGATCCCTCAAAAAATTGCTGCGTCCTGTCGGATGAGCCGCTAATCCTTCGTCTTCATCAAGAGAGGGAGACACGCATGCTTTACGCCATCCTTTGCTACGCCCATGAGGAAACCGTCTTCGCCTGGTCCAAGGAGGAGGAGGATTCGGTCATGGCGAAGCTCATCGAGGTGCAGACGCCTTACGCGCAGGCCGGCAAGCTCGGCCCTGTCGGACGACTGATGCCGACGACCGCTGCCACTACCGTGCGAAAAGGCAAGGAGGAGCCGCTGGTGCTCGACGGGCCGTTTGCGGAAACCAAGGAAGTGCTGCTCGGCTTCTACACGCTCGATGTCGAGACGCTGGAGGAAGCGGTCGCCTTCTCGAAGGCGCTTTCGGCGGTCAATCCCGGATCCAGTTCCTACGAAATCCGGCCCTTCTACGTCTTCCATCCCGGCGAAATCAAAAATAGCGAGACCAAGACATGACAGATATTGCCTGGATCGATCTTGCCCTGACGGCCGCCCGGCCGCAGGCGCTCGGCGCGCTCCTTCGCTACTTCCGCGATCTCGACATCGCGGAAGAGGCCTTCCAGGAGGCGTGCCTGCGCGCCATCAAGACCTGGCCGGACAAGGGGCCGCCGCGCGATCCGGCCGCCTGGCTGATCTTCGTTGGCCGCAACAGCGGCATCGACGTGGTCCGCAAGCGCTCCAAGAACGATCCATTGCCGGAGGAGGAAGCCTTTTCCGATCTGTCCGATGCCGAGGGCGACATGGCCGATCGGCTCGACAATTCCCATTACCGCGACGATATCCTGCGGCTGATGTTCATCTGCTGTCATCCGGACCTGCCGGCGACCCAGCAGATCGCGCTGGCGCTCAGGATCGTTTCCGGCCTCAGCGTCGCCCAGATCGCCCGCGCCTTCCTGGTCGGCGACAGCGCCATGGAGCAGCGCATTACCCGCGCCAAGGCGCGCGTCGCCAAGGCCGGCGTGCCGTTCGAGACGCCGGGGCCTTTGGAACGGTCGGAGCGGCTCGGCATCGTCTCGTCGATGATCTATCTCGTCTTCAACGAGGGATATTCCGCCGGCATTACCAATGCCGACAGCGCCGCATTCTGCGACGAGGCGATCCGGCTTGCGCGCCTCCTGCTGCGGATATTCCCGGCAGAGCCGGAGATCATGGGCCTTTTGGCGCTGATGCTGCTGCAGCATTCGCGTGCCAGAACGCGCATCGACAAGGATGGCCAGATCGTGCTGCTCGAGGATCAGGATCGCAGCCGCTGGGACAGCAAGCTGATCAACGAGGCCTTGGCGCTGCTCGACAAGGCGATCCGCCACCGCAAGCCCGGCCCCTACCAGGTGCAGGCGGCGATCTCGGCGCTGCATGCGCGCGCGCCGACGCCGAAGGACACCGACTGGAAGGAGATCACCATGCTTTACGGCCTGCTGGAGCGCATCCAGCCGTCGCCGGTGGTGACGCTCAACAAGGCCGTCGCGGTCTCGAAGCTCGAAGGGCCGGAGGCGGCGCTCGACATGATCGCGCCGCTTGCCGACAAGCTCGACGGCTATTTCTATTTTCACGGGGTCAAGGGCGGACTGATGATGCAGGCCGGCCGCAAACCCGAAGCCCGCGAGGCCTTCGACCGGGCGATCGCGCTTGCCAATTCCGCCGCCGAATGCGCCCATATCCGCCAGCAGATCGATAAGCTGGGCGCGGTGACGCCGCTGGTGGAATAGGGCGGGCAATCGCAGGCAGGGCTGCCCCTCATCCGGCTGCCGCCACCTTCTCCCCGCGCGCGGGGAGAAGGACGCAAGACGCGCCGGCCTGCCTCGATCATCGGCGACGAATGGGGCAAGTCCCCTCTCCCCGTTTTTACGGGGAGAGGGTTAGGGTGAGGGGCAACCGCAGATACAATGCCCCCGCTACCGCCTCGGCTGCCGTAACGTCATCTCCACGGCAATCGTGTCGCCTGCGGTAATTCCGGTCTTTTTCCGCACCGCGTCCTTCAATGGCAGCAGATAGGTTTCGTCCTTCGGGAAGAGCGACGTGTAGAACGAGACCCCCGCTATGGTGGCGTCGACCGGGATCACGCCCCAGCCGTAGCTCACGAGCTTCGATAGCCGCCTGATCTCCTCCGCATGGTTCGGCGGGAGCGGCGCGAAGAAGAAAGGGGACGGGCCGCGCCAGTGGATGACTTCAGCTTCGAATCTGAACTGGGTCATGGATGCTCTTTCGGTGCCTGCCGTGCCGCTTCGAGATATTTGCCGCAGACCCTTAAAAAATTCCATGACACTTGTCGGATATCGTTCTCGTCACACGTCCTAGGTTCAACATCGGATGAGATGTTTTGTGAAACTCGAGGGAGACCGACGATGACCGAGAATACCGCCAAGCACGCCCTGCAGATCGTCCGCGAGATGAACGTGCCGGCCGACAAGCTCTACAAGGCCTGGACCACGCCGGAACGCATGGGCGAATGGTTCTGCCCGCAGCCGTGGAAGGTGACCGAAGCCCGGATGGACGTCCGTGCAGGCGGATCGAGCTTCATCCTGATGGAAGGGCCGAACGGTGAGAAGATCCCCAATTATGGGATCTATCTGGAAGTGGTGCCGAACAAGAAACTGGTCTTCACCGACGCCTATACCAGCGCCTGGGTGCCGTCGGAAAAGCCGTTCATGACTGCAGTCGTCGAATTCGAGGACCTCGGCAACGGCCGCACGAAATATATCGCGACGGCCTATCACTGGACGGAGGAAGACAAGAATGCCCATCAGCAGATGGGCTTCGAGGAAGGCTGGGGTATCGTTGCCAGACAGCTCGAAGAGATCGCCAAGACGTTCTGAAGCAGAGAGTTGCCGCCCGGGTGAGGCTCGGGCGGCTTCGCCGGCCTCAAGGCGCTTTCGGGATTGATTCAAAAGGCTGCCGTAAGTCTTTGAAAACGGATTCGAACTTCGTTTGGCAATTCACCGGGTGCCGGGGCGCCGGGTCACTCGGGTACGGGGCTCCTCCGGTTCCTGCGCCTGGGGGATCAGCGCTTCCGGTATCGTCAGGCTCGAATAGACGCGGTTGCGGCCGTTCTTTTTTGCCATGTAGAGAAGCTGATCGGCGGCGTTGAGCTGGTTGCCGAAGGTCTCGCGCTCCTCCATTTCCATGACGCCGATGGAGATGGTCACCGATATGTCCTTGTCCTGCAGCGGGATGGTGGTGGTCTGGACGCGGCTGCGTACCTGTTCGCAAAAGGAATGAGCCTGGAAGGCGTTGGTGTCCTTCATGTAGATTGCGAACTCTTCGCCGCCGAGGCGGGCAGCGAAGTATCGCTTGTCGATGGTCATCTCCCTGAGGGTGCTGGCAAGACGCTTCAGCACCTGGTCGCCGGCCTCGTGGCCGTAGGTGTCGTTGACCGACTTGAAATGGTCGATGTCGAGGATGGCAACCGCGTCGTTTGGCGGTGCAGGCTCCAGGGGCGGGTTCTTTTCGAAGAAGAAGCGGCGGTTTGCGAGACCCGTCAGATGGTCTCGTTCCGCCAGATAACGCAGCCGCTTCAGCTGGGTCAGCGTTTCGACATTGTTGTCGATGCGGCATTGCAGCTCTTCCGGGACGAAGGGACGGTAGATGAAATCCGACGCTCCGGCTTTCAGGAAGCTTGCGGAGAGGCCGCGGTCGGTCGAAGACGAAACCCCGATAATGCGCAGCTCGTCCGATGGCCGGGTTGCGCGAATGCGCCTCGTCAGCTCGTGTCCGTCCATGTCGGGCATGTTGTAGTCGGTGATCACCAGTTCGATCGATGGATTGTCGGCAAGCATATCCAGGGCCTCCTTGCCGGAAAGGGCTTCGAGGACACGGAAGTTCTGCCGCTGCATGATCTCGACCAGACCGGAACGGGCCCATCTCGCGTCATCGACGACGAGTACGGAAAAGGCGTTGTTGGTCAGGATGCGGTTCACGGTCCTGACGACCGTATCAACCGTCGTGTTGTCGCTCTTGACAATGTAGTCGATGATCTTCCGCTCGGTGTAGCGGATGGTGGTCTCAGTCTCGGAGGTTGCCGTGAAGACGATTGTCGGAACCGCGTATTCGGCCAGCAGGGCAAGGATCTCGCCGTTTGGCGCATCGGGCAGGTTGAGGCCGGTCAGGGCCAGGGTGAACTTCTGCCCCGCCAGCAGCATACGAGCTTGAGCCAGGCTCGCACAGCAAAAGGTCCTGCCGGCAGTCTCCCGCTCGAGTCGTTGTCGCAGCAATGCCGAAAGGGCGGCGGAATCCTCGACGATAAGGATGTCATTCGACGATTGCAGGTTCGGAACGTCCGAGTCCGGCCGATTTCCGGTGCCGTCATTCATTCGATTTACCTAAACTATTGTCTCTGCTGGCCGGGGAGTCTATGCCCGATCGATTACCATTCCCTTAGGTGCTAAACCTATATTTGTGTCCGAAATCTTACAGTCCCGTGCGAGTTGTCAAATTATGGCACAGGTGCTGCCGGCCGGCCGTGCGCCTATCCATTCCATCGAACGATGCCTTCGAAAGAATAGCATTTGCGCTGAAGGTGCCCGATAACTATCTGACGGGCATCAACGAATGGATTTCTTCAAGATGGAACTCGGACTTCATACTTTTGGCGATGTCGATGCCGCAGCACTGGACAAGGGCGCGGAAGGCGCAAGGCGGATCAAGGATCTGCTAGAGGAGATCGCACTTGCCGACCAGGTGGGGCTCGATGTGTTCGGGCTCGGCGAACATCACCGCCCGGACTATGTCGTCTCGTCGCCCTCGACCGTGCTTGCCGCGGCTGCCGCGATCACCAAGAATATCCGGCTGACCAGCGCCGTCTCGGTGCTCTCGTCAGACGATCCGGTGCGGGTCTTCCAGCAGTTTTCGACCGTCGATCTGATTTCGAATGGCCGGGCGGAGATCATGGCGGGCCGCGGCTCGTTCATCGAATCCTATCCGCTATTCGGCTACGACCTCGGCGACTATGACGAGCTGTTTTCCGAAAAGCTCGACCTGCTGCTCGCCATCCGCGATCAGGAGATCGTCACCTGGCAGGGTGAGAAGCGCGCGCCGATCAACGGCCGCGGCGTCTATCCACGCCCGCTGCAGAGGCAACTGCCGATCTGGATCGCCGTCGGCGGCACGCCGCAATCGGTGGCGCGGGCAGGGGCCATGGGCCTGCCGCTCGCGGTCGCCATCATCGGCGGCGAATATCCGCGCTTCGCCCCCTTCTTCAACCTCTACCGGGAGGCCGCCCGCCGCGCCGGTCAGGATCCGGTCAAGCTGAAGACCAGCATCAACGTGCATGGTTTCATCGCCGATACGACCGAGGCCGCCGCCGACCAGTTCTACGGCCCGCAGGCAGAGGTGATGAACCGCATCGGCCGCGAACGCGGCTGGGGGCCGACCAACCGGGCGCATTTCGACGAGGCGCGCTCGACGCTCGGCAATCTCTTCCTCGGCGAGCCGGAACTGGTAGCCGAAAAGATCATCGCCGCCCACAAAGTGTTCGGCATGGACCGGTTCCTGCTGCAGATGGCGATCGGTCCTATGCCGCATGACCAGGTGATGCGCGGCATCGAGCTCTACGGCACGAAAGTCGCGCCGCTGGTCAGAAAAGAACTGGGGTCGTCAGAAAAGAATTGACGGGCTCGGCCGATGGCGCGAAACCGGCCGCCTGATCGAGTTTGAACACGTTAGGACGTTAGGCAGACCATGGTTATCTCCACCGAAGACGAACTGGCCAAGCTGAAGGATATCGGCAGGCTTTGCGCGCAGGCGATGGAGACCATGGCGAAGGCACTGGAACCGGGGATCACTACCCGCGAACTCGACGCGATCGGCCGCAAGTTCCTGGAGGACAATGGTGCACAATCGGCGCCGGAGACCTGCTACCAGTTTCCGGGCGCCACCTGCATCAGCGTCAACGAGGAAGTCGCCCACGGCATTCCGGGCGACCGGGTGATCCAGGCGGGCGACCTCGTCAATATCGACGTCTCGGCGGTCAAGGACGGTTTTTTCGGCGATACGGGTTCCTCCTACGCGGTGCCGCCGGTGAAGCGCGAGATCGAAAAACTCTGCCGCGACGGCCGCCGGGCGCTATGGACCGGGCTGCAGCAGGTCAAGGCCGGCAAGCCGCTTTCCGGTATCGGCAATGCAATCGGAAACTTCGCCAAGAAGAACCGCTATACGCTGATCACCAATCTTTCGAGCCACGGCATCGGCCTGACGCTGCATGACGAGCCGAAGGAAATCCCGACCTGGCCGGATCGCCACGAGACGCGCTCGATGGAAGACGGGCTGGTGTTTACCATCGAGCCGTTCCTGTCACTCGGCGCCAACTGGGCCGAGGACGGCAGCAATGGCGATCCCTGGACGCTCTACAGCGACCCCAAGGCACCCACCGTGCAATATGAGCATACGATCGTCGCGACCCGTAACGGACCGTTGATCCTGACACTCGCGGATTGAGCGAAGACTTCTGCCGTCACGGCAGGTCGGTCAGTTGTGCTTGTTGGCGCCCGACACGGCATCGACGCGACGATAGAAGGCGTCGGTGCGCTCGGTCTGAAGGTTTCCCAGCATCTGGCGCGCATAGACGCGGGACGCACTCTGCAGCAATTGCGCGAAAGCGGCGTAACCGACAGCGTCGGCCTGGCGAAGCTGGGCGATCAACGGATCGACGAGCACTTCGGATAGGGTCAGGTCATGTTCCATGCGCATGCCTCCGCGCCCCGATGGCGATGGCTCAGAGATTGGCTTGCTTTCATGTCAGCAGCAAGACGGTTTCGGTCATGCACTGCACCAAATCGTCGCGGCACATGCACGATCGCTTGTGTACCGATCCATCACTTCGGTGCATCGCTGCAATGAAAATTCCTTATTTGCCGCGACCGAGCGCGGCTGCGATAACCGTGCCATGCTGCAGATCAATACGAGTTATTCGCACCGCCCCCTGTTGATCGGCTTTGCCGGCGCCATCGCCATGGCGGCGGCGATGGGTTTCGGGCGTTTCTTCTACACGCCGATCCTGCCCGGCATGATGACCGGCATTCCGCTTTCGGCGGCCGATGCGGGGTATATCGCGGCGGGCAATTTCGCCGGTTATCTCGCCGGCGCCATTCTCTCCGCCTATGGCTGGGCGGCGGGGCGCGAGCGCAATGTGGCGCTCGGCGGGCTTCTGGCGACCGCGATCCTGCTTGCCGCCATGGCCGCGACCGACTCCGTCGTCGCCTTCATCGTCATCCGGTTTCTGGCAGGCCTTGCGAGCGCGCTTGCGATGATCTTCACCTCGTCGATCGTGCTGCCCTATGCGGTCGGCCGCGACAATGTGAACGTCCTGCATTTCGGCGGCGTCGGGCTTGGCATCGCGCTCTCCTCGGCGCTGGTCTTCGTCGTCAATACGATGGTCGGTGATGGCGCGCACGGCTGGCGGACGAACTGGCTCGCCGGCGCGGCGATCGTGCTCGTCGTGCTCGCCGTTGTCGCGTGGATCCTGCCGAAACAGGCGATCGGCACCGGCGCGGCGGTCGAACCGCCGCTTAAATGGCGCAGGCCGCTCGTGCTGCTCACTGCCTCCTATGGACTGTTCGGCTTCGGCTACGTGATCACCGCGACCTTCCTCGTCACCATAGCGCGGATGGGGAATGCCGGCCCGGTCGTCGAATTCCTCGCCTGGTTCCTGACCGGCTCGGCGGCTGCCGTTTCACTCCTGCTCTGGCGGCCGGTGGTCAACCGCTTCGGGCTCGGCAAAACCTATGCCACGGCGCTCGGCCTGCAGATGGTCGGGGTGCTCGGTTCGGTCATGCTGCCGCCGACGGCGGGTGCGCTTGTCGGCGGGTTGCTGCTCGGCGTCACCTTCATGGTGATCACCGCCTACGGGCTGCAGATCGGCCGGAAGCTTTCGCCGGAAAGCCCGCGCCGGGCACTCGCCTCCGCCACCGCCG
>NZ_JALBGW010000131.1:0-12755 GCF_023006485.1 Neorhizobium sp. BETTINA12A | reverse complement strand
AGTCGCGCATCAGGCGATGGCCGAAAGCGGCATCGGCAACCCTCAGCACACGCTCACGCAGCGCGCCGCAATGGGCGAGCATCAGCGGGAAGGCGGCGTCGTTGCAGATGGCGCCGATATCGCCGAGATGGTTGGCGAGCCGTTCCAACTCCGCCATCAGCACCCGGAGCCAGACTGCGCGCGGCGGGATGTCGAGCCCGAGCGCTGCCTCGGCCGCCCGCGAGAAGGCATAGGCATAGGCGACAGTGCTGTCGCCGGAGGTCCGGCCGGCAAGCTGGAGTGCCCTGCCTAGATCGGCCCCCGTCATCAGGCCTTCTATGCCCTTGTGGACATAACCGAGGCGCTCTTCGAGGCGGACGACCGTCTCGCCATTGGCCGTGAAGCGGAAATGCCCCGGCTCGATGATGCCGGCATGCACCGGACCGACCGGGATCCGGTGCAGGCTTTCGCCTTCCGCCGGCAGGAATTCGTAAGGCACAGCTTCCGCAGGCCTGATGGCCTTCTCACCCAGCGGAAAACGCAGGGTCCAGCGGCCATGGTCGAGCCACGGCCGGCTGTCGGGCAGGCCCTGCGGTTCAAGGCCGGTCAGATCCCGGAGCGCCCGTTCCAGCCGAAGAGCGGGAGGATGACGGCGAGCCACCGAAGGATAGTTGCCTTCAAGCCCTTCCAGGCTGATAACGCCGACGGTGCCATCGGCCTCGTCGAACACCGCCATGTGCACGGCATCCGCTTCTCCCCAGAGCCCGAGCAATGTCCTTTGCCTGTCTGCAAGGGTCTCGGTTACCGCAATCCAGCCCGCAGCATTGGCGACGGCGCGCGGCCATGGACGATGGTGCTGGACCAGACGGCTCTCCGGGGCGATGGCGATCAGGGCCGGCATGACGAACAGTCCTTCATCGGAGCAGGTTGGCGATATGCTGGAACCAGGCGACCAGCGGCGGCGGCAGATAGATGCCGGCGATCAGGACCAGCACGAGATGCGAATACATCGGCAGATAAGAGGCATCGGCCGGTTTCCGGCTGCCGCGCGGCTGGCCAAAGGCGACGCCCGTCAGCCGCAGCAACAGGGCCCCGAACGCCACCAGCAGCCCGAACACCAGCGGCACGGCCAGCAGGGGATGCCGCGCGAAGGTGGAGCTGACAAGCAGAAACTCGCTCATGAAGACGCCCATGGGTGGCAGGCCGGCAATGGCTGCAACGCTGATCACCAGACCCCAGCCGAGGACCGGATGGGTTTCGGTGAGGCCGCGGATCGCCGAAAGCCGCTGGGTTCCCTTGATCTGGGAGATGTGGCCGACGGCGAAGAAGATCGCCGATTTGGTCAGCGAATGCATGACCATATGCAGCAGCCCGGCGAAATTGGCGAGCGGGCCGCCGAGGCCGAAGGCGAAAACGATGATGCCCATATGCTCGATCGAGGAATAGGCGAACATACGCTTGATATCGCGGCGCCGGTAAAGCATGAACGCCGCGAAGATCAGCGACGCCAGCCCCATGGTCATCATCAGCGGCCCGGGGCTGATCGCTTCCGGACTGGCGGCGAGCAGGATCTTGAAGCGCAGCACGGCATAAAGCGCGACGTTCAGGAGCAGTCCCGACAGCACGGCGGAAATTGGCGTCGGCCCCTCGGCATGCGCGTCCGGCAGCCAGGCATGCAGCGGCGCGAGGCCGACCTTGGTGCCGTAACCGAGCAGCAGAAAGATGAAGGCGACGTTGAGCAGCGCCGGGTCGAAGTCAGCAACCCGCTCGACGAGAAGGGTCCAGACCATGGCGTCGTACCCTTCTCCGACCACCGGCTGCGCTGCCAGATAGACGAGAATGGTGCCGAACAGCGCGAAGGCGATACCGACGCTGCCCAGAATGAAGTATTTCCAGGCCGCTTCCAGCGCCTCATGGGTGCGATAGATGCCGACCATCAGCACGGTGGTCAGCGTCGCCAGTTCCACGGCCACCCACATCAGGCCGATATTGTTCGAGACGAACGCCAGGTTCATGCCGAACATCATGATCTGATACATGGCGTGGTAGAAGCGCAGGTTCGCCGGCGTCAGCCGGCCGGTCTCCAGTTCGTGGGCGATATAGCTGGCGCTGAACAGGCTGGTCGTGAAGCCGACGAAGGTGTTGAGAACGATGAAGACGATGTTGAGGTCGTCGACCAGCAGGTACCGGCCCGGCTCCGGCCGCTCGGTGACGAACAGGCAAAGGGCGGCGACGAGCGTCAGCAGGCTGGCCGCCACGTTGACGCGCGCCGTCACCTTGTAGCCAGGCATGAGAGCGAGCAGCGCCGCCGCGACGACCGGGATCGCCAAAATGGCCGCGACCGCATCGAAGGTGAAGAGGGAGGATGCGTTCATTTCCGCCGCCTTCCCCTAACGTCGTCGAGCGCCCTGACGTCGACGGTGTCGAACCGCTCGCGGATGCGGAACAGGAAGACGCCGATGACGATGAAGGCGATCAGGATCGAGAAGGCGACGCTGATCTCCACCACCAGCGGCATGCCCTTGGCGCCGGTCGCGGCGAGCACCAGTCCGTTTTCGAGCGACATGAAGCCGACGACCTGGCTGACGGCATTGCGCCGCGTCACCATGATCAGCAGCCCGAGCAGCAGGACGGAGAGCGCGAAGGCGAGGTCCTCGCGGGTCAGCGGGTCGGCTTGGGGCGTCACCCGCAGCATCACCACGATCGACAGCGCTACGAGGCCGATGCCGGCCAGCATGGTGAGGCCTATGCCGACCACTGTCTCGATCTCCCGGTGGATGCCGAGCTTGCGGATCATATGGTGGAGCGCAACCGGGATGACGACGACCTTAAAGACGAGCGCGATCGCCGCCGTGACATAGAGATGTGGGGCGCCCTGGATGAAGGCCTGCCAGGCAACCGAAAGGGTGAGCAGCAGCGAATGCAGGGCGAACACGTTGAGCAGCGCATAGAGCCGGTCCTGGTAGAGCATCATCATGCTGACCAGGACGAGGCCGCCAGCGAGCATGTGGGCGATGTCGAAATAGACCGGTCCCTGCATCACAGGCTCCTCGATACGAATCTGAGCAGCGTGGCAAGCAGGCCGAGCATCAGCGCTGCGCCGAGGAACTGCGGCACCCGGAAGACTCGCATCTTGGCCGTCGCCGTCTCGAACAGCGCAAGCATCGCGCCGCCGACCGCAAGCTTGACGACGTAGGATGCAAAGCCGACGAGGTAGGCCGGATATCCCGCCTCCGGGCCCTTGATGTTCCAGGGCACGAAGATGCAGACGATCATGGAGAGATAGAGCAGCAGCTTGAGCATGGCCGCGAGCTCGATCATCGCCAGATGGCGGCCGGAATATTCGAGCACCATGGCCTCGTGCACCATGGTGAGTTCCAGATGGGTCGCCGGATTGTCAATCGGGATGCGCGCGTTCTCGGCGATCGCGACCATGATGATGGCGATCAGCGCCACGGCCAGCGAAACGCGCAATCCCACTTGCGGGGACGTCATGAAGGCGGCGATCGTCGAAAGCTGGGTGGAACCGGCAATGAGTGCCACCGCGAAGATGATCAGCAGCATCGCCGGTTCGGCGAGCGTGGCGATCAGCATTTCGCGGCTCGATCCGATCCCGCCGAAACTGGTGCCGACATCCATGCCCGCGAGCGCCAGGAAAAAGCGGGCGCTGCCGAGAAGGCCGATGATGGCGATCAGATCGACCGTCCAGCTGAAGATGAGGCCTGTCGCGAAGGTGGGAATAACCGCCGCGGCAACCCAGGTCGCCGCGAAGATAAGGTAGGGCGCCATCCTGAACAGCCAGGATGCGTTTTCCGCCACCACCGCCTCCTTGCGCAGAAGTCTCGACAGGTCGCGATAGGGCTGGATGACCGATGCTCCCCGTCGCCGCAGGAGCCGCGCCTTCGCCTTGCGGACGAAGCCGGTCAGCAGCGGCGCAAGCGCCACGACGAACGCCATCTGGACGATCTGGACGAGAAGGTCGTGGATCAGGACCATAACGCCAGCACCAGAAGCAGGAGGACGAGCGCGAGGAAGACGAGGCTCAGATAGCGCCGGATGGTGAGGAACTGCAGATAGTTGAGCTTCTCGGCCACGTAACCCACAGCGCCGGCGATCGGCAGATAGAGACCTTCCCAGACGAGATCATGGGTTTCCAATGCAAAGCGTGCCGGGCTCAGCGTACCGGGCGGAGGCATGTCGACCCGCTCGCGGGCGCGGAAGACCAGCGTCCCGAAGACCCGCCGGACCGGTTGGGCGAAGCTGCCGGCCGAATATTGCATCGTGGCGTCGATCTGCGGAAAGCCGCAGTCCCAGGCCGGCGCCCGGCGAAGGGCACGCGAAGCGAAACGGTGGACGAGACCGGCGGCGAGCCAGGCCGAGAACCCGATGAACAGGAACACGAGCAGGCCGTTATAGGAACTCCGGCTTTCCGTGACCGGCACGATCGACAGCCACGGCATGTCGGTTTGTACCGGCATCCGGCCGCCGACGAGAAGCTGCGTGACCGGCGCGAGGGCGTCGATGACGATCCCGGGCAGGATGCCGGCCAGCAGGCACAGAGCCGCCAGAATGGACATGGCCGCCAGCGAGAAGCGGTCCGCTTCCGAGGCATTCGCGGCCGGGTCGGTTCTCGACCGACCGAGGAAAGCGATGCCGAACGCCCTGACGAAACAGGCCGCCGCCAGCGCCGCCGACAGGGCCAGCAATCCGCCGACGGCCGGCACGAGAATGGTCAGCGCCCATTGGGGCAGATCGGGGCTTTGCAGGATCGCCTGGAAGGCCAGCCATTCCGACGCAAAGCCGTTGAACGGCGGCAGCGCCGAAATCGCCATGCAGCCGACCAGGAAAGTAAAGGCGGTGACCGGCATGCGATGGATCAGGCCACCGAGCTTTTCCATGTCGCGCTCGCCCGTCCGGGTCAGGACGGCACCGGCACCGAAGAAGAGGAGGCTCTTGAAGAAGGAATGGTTGAGGACGTGGAAGAGCGCGGCGGTCATGGCAAGCGCCGCCGCCAGTTCCATGCCGGCGTCCTTGAACGCGAGCGCCAGTCCGAGGCCGACGAAGACCACGCCGATATTCTCGATCGTGCTGTAGGCGAGCATGCGCTTGAGATCCCGCTCCATCAGGGCATGCAGGATGCCGAGCACAGCGGTGCCGCTGCCGATTAGCAGGACGAGGAGGCCCGACCACCAGGCCGGCGTGCCGACGAGATCGAAGAGGACGCGGATGAAGCCGTAGACGGCAACCTTGGTCATGACGCCGCTCATCAAGGCCGAGACATGGCTGGGTGCGGCCGGATGTGCCAGCGGCAACCAGACATGCAGAGGCACAAGACCGGCCTTCGAACCAGCGCCGACCAGCAGCAGGACAAGGACGAGGCCGGTCGCGAGTGGAGTGTGATCCATGCCCCGCATGGCGGCGAAGCCATAGGCGCCGTCAGGCCCGGCCATGAGGCCGAAGGCGAGCAGCAGGGCGAGTGTACCGAAGCTCGCCATGACGATGTAGAGATAGCCCGCCCGGCGGTTTTCGGCGTCGCGGTGATGCGCCATCACCAGCGCCCACGAGGCCAGTGACATGAATTCCCAGGACAGCAGGAAAGTGAATGCGTCGTCCGCCAGGATCACAAGGTTCATGCCGGCAAGGAACGCAGGGAAGAAGGGCAGGACCCTGTGGGGCGCATGTTCGTGACGTCCGTAACCGAGGCCATAGAGACTGGCGAAGGCACCGCCCAGATCGACGACGAGAAGAAAGAAGGCGGCCAGCGGGTCGAGCCTGAAATGCGCCCCGAGCCAGGGCAGGCTGAAGGGAAGCATGAGGATCGGAACCTCGGCGGGCGGCGAGACGAGCTGCACCAACCCGGTTGCAAAGGCGACAGCCGCAATGGAAAGGCTCAGTCCGTAGATGACAGGCGTTGCCTGCTTCGATCGGGCCATGAAAACCGCGAGCGCCGCTGTCGCCAGAAGCGCGGCAACGCATAGCAGCATGACAAGTACCGACGTCATGGGCGCCTCCTCGCTCCATGCGTGCGTCCGGATGGTTCCGGCTTCTCGTTTCCGGAAGGTCCCGCTCCGGCCTTCAGCCGGACCCCCCGCCCCCCATTTTCGCTGGCCGCCCTCTCGCCGATCAGCTCGATCCCGGCTCTGTCGAGCGCCGCCAGCAGGCGCATCAGGGAATCGACGTTTCCCCGCACCACGTCGGCGCTCGCTTCCATGCGCTGGATCGTCGGCACCGAAATCCCTGCCAGCTCCGCCAGCTTCCGCTGGTCGATGCCGAGAAGAGCCCTCGCGGCGCGCATCTGAGCAGCAGTAATCACGATTCAACCATCGCTTTTATTATGCAGACCCGGATATTCGATGTTTATAATATACCTACTGATGTTTCAGATCAATATTTCGATGGGTGACGACGCATCTTTGAGGGTTGACGGGTTATGTGCCCGTCAGGCAGACGACGACATGATCTGGGATAAATCGACCTGGAGCAGAGGACATTGCAAACCATCGACAACCCGTTCGGCACGAGGTTGTCACCCATGTCTTAGGTACGTTTTGTTACCTATGTCTCCGGTCAGACAGACAGAGAATTGGTGGGCCCGGAGGGAGCGCCCACCATCGCTTAAAGACCCTAGAAACCGGGCTTCTAGGGGTGACTAGGGGGACACGATGTCTCCCTTCTAGGTCTTCCGTCGCACATCCGGCCAGTATGAGCAACAGACTTAAATATCTCTGTCCAATCGAGCACAGATAATGCAAAGACAGTGATTGACGTGAACATATAGGGAACATATTATCTGGTGGACCTGTACAAGAGAGTACGAGGCGGGGCTTCGGCTGTTGACGAGAATCGCATAGGGTCCATCGAGGTGCCCGCGTACGACTGCTCGTGTTAGGCCGGTATCAGAATATGAATTTGAATTTCTAAAGGGCTTTGCCGTGCTACCAATTGTTGATCTTTTCGCTGGTGCCGGTGGATTTGGCATAGCAAGTCGGATCGCGGGGGCGGATCTTCGCCTTTCAGTGGAGATCGACCCTAAGGCATGCGAAACGCTACGGATGAACGAAGCTAATGTCGGACATCTGGTGCATGAGGGCAGTGTTCTCGATCTTACCGGCGAGCAATTGCGACAAATGGCGGGGCTGAACGCGTCCGACCCACTCGTGGTAATCGGCGGCGCGCCCTGTCAGCCATTTTCTAAAAACGCATACTGGAGAGATTCAGGGGAGGACTTACGGCTTCGCCTAGCCTTCTACCGTGGTGACGACGCCGTATACCAGAGGCCACCGTCGATCACGGAGCCACGGCCTGACGATCGCCGAAATCTTTTGCTCGAGTTCGCGCGTCTAACCATCGAAGCAAGGGCTGATGGGTTTGTGCTTGAGAATGTCGCCAGCATTTTCCACCCTCGTAATCGCAAGACAGTCGAGTTCTTCATCGAAACGATGAAGGATGCTGGCATGAAAATCTCGATCTTCAAGGGTAACAGTGCGGAGTTCGGGGTTCCCCAGAAACGCCAGCGGGTGTTTATCCTTGGAAGCCGCTCGCAGACGCCGGCGATACCCGAGGTTACCCACGCTGAGGAACCGTCAATCTTTCTTAAGCCCTTTGTTAGTGTCGGCGACGCGATTGCCGCCTATTCTGGCGAGGAGTTTTTTGAGCGCGAGGAGGTTGTATCGGGTCGCTGGGCCGATCATCTTGCCGATGTGCCCCCAGGCTGGAACTATAAGGCCCATACTGCTTGGGCGGGCCATCCCAATCCTACCTTTGAGGCGGAAAGCCGTTTCTGGAACTTCCTGCTTAAACTGCATCCTGAGAAGTTGTCCTGGACCGTAGCTGCATCGCCGGGACCTTGGACAGGTCCGTTCCATTGGGAGACGCGCCGGTTGCGAACACCTGAACTGGCCGCTATCCAGAGTTTCCCCGACGGGTATCGCTTCGCAGGAAGCCGGCGCGAGCGCGTCCGGCAGATTGGCAATGCTGTTCCACCCAAAATGGCCGCAGCCGTTATTACAAAAGTGCTTGAGGCCATCGCATGACCGCTCGCGTAGCAGCGCTAAGCTCAATCTCTATGTTCAGTGGTTGCGGAGGTCTTGACTATGGTCTCGAACGCTCCGGTTTCACGACCTTGGCCGCAGTCGATATGGACAAGGATTGTGTTGCGAGCTTCAAGGCGAACTTCCCTATGGCTGATGTTCGTTGTGAAGATATTGTAAATTGGCCCGAGAGCGACATGCAGCGGTGGTTTGAGCAGTTCAAGCGTCCCGTTGCGCTATTGGCTGCTGGTCCGCCGTGTCCTCCGTTTTCGAAGTCACGCTTCTGGCGCACTGATCTTCCTAAAGGCTTCGCGGATCCTGCCGGAGCGGGAAGTTTTCGCGCAGTGCTGGCCGCGATCCGGATTGTCAGACCGCTTGCCTTCCTGATTGAGAACGTGAAGGGCCTCACCTATCGTGGCCACCGCGCTGCGCTGGACTCGGTCATAAAAGAGGCAGAATCACTTGGCTACTCGGTCAATTGGACCGTAGTAAATGCCGCCAACTACGGGGTCCCGCAGATGCGCGAACGATGCTTTGTGGTCGGCCTTCTTGGCGGTAAGCCCTTCGAGTTCCCAGCGCCGTCGCATGCTAAAGAGCCTGCAGAAACGGGTCTAGCGCCTTGGGTGACCGCCGGAGATGTATTGAACGACATTGACACAGAGGAAGCGGCCGACACCTGGGGACACACCGCTGGCGGCCGGTTCAAGCACCTCCTAGAAGAATTGCCACCCGGTGAGAACTATCTATATTTCACGGCTGAACGCGGCTATCCGAACCCGCAATTCAAATGGCGTTCGCGGTATTGGACTTATCTGCTGAAGCTTAGCCCCGATCTTCCATCCTGGACGATACAAGCCAAGCGCACGAATAACATGGGCCCGCTCCATTGGCGCAATCGTGTACTCAGGATCGAGGAAGTGAAGCGGCTGCAATCGTTTCCTGACGACTTCCGCCTCTTTGGCGATGTTAACAAGAAGTGGCGTCAGCTAGGCAACGCAGTTCCGCCAATCCTAGCGGAAGCGATCGGCCGAGCTATTGCTACACAGCTTCGGAGCGCTGATACGTGGACGGCCAAGGTAGCTTAGAATTGATGGACGGAGAAAACGACAAGTCGCTCGTTCTGCCGATTGCGAACGAATTTAGTCCCGGCGCTCCCGTCGGTAATCCGATCTCATTGCCAGTGGTACTGAAGCTTGTGAAGGATGCGTCCGGGCGGGAAGCCCAGGTCGAGGCCATTAGGGCGTATTATTTCTCGGATGCGGCCGCGAAACAGCCTGATGCCAAAGGCCGGCAGACGCAGCAGCGCCAGCTTGCTAGCAATGTCTTGATCGGTATGGACAGCTTCAAAGTCTACAACGAGGAGACCGAAAAGCTTACAATAATCGGAGAGGAACTTCTTTCTGCGCTATCGGAAGCGGAAGCCAATCGTTTGTTCGCCAAGCACATCCTGATGGAACTGCATGGTGTTGAGATCCTTCGCATTATGCGATCGATGGCTTCGAGTGGTCGTACCATCAACAAGACCTCGCTCCTTGAAGAGCTAAACCGGCACGGATTTGTCACTAAGGCAGGAACTCCCATTTCAACGAGTTCAAAGAACCATCTGTTATATCTGTCCTGGTTGCGCAAAGCGGATGTGCTCCCAACATCTGGCTATTCCATAAATGAAGATGTCCTCAAGTCTCTGGTTGGTATGTCTATCGACGACGCCAACAAGGCGATTGAGCTCACAAGCCGGCAGAAGGTCTTTGCTGCCGCGCTGCGCCGGGACTTCGATGTGAATGGTATGCGCGATGTTTTCGTTAAGGATCTTCGCGCCGTCTGTCAGGCCACTCATCCGAGCGTATTCAAGCGTACAGATGATCTACGCAGAGCCATTATCAATCCGCTAGTGAGTGATGGTTGGCTAACGCACTCAGAAACTGCCGGTGGGCGAAGCCAAGGGCGTGGAAGGGGCGGCGGATCTGGAACCGTTCGGGCCACCGAGCAACTGGCGTCGGTAGATCCCGCCTATCTAGGCTTAGCAAATCTTGCGGGCATTCCCGGAGAGGTACGCAGTCACCTACAGCGGCCGATCGGTCAGATCATGGATGAGCTCAAGAGTGTTGATACGGGTGTCAAAGGCCTCGCGCTTGAGACGCTTGCTGTGCGTATTCTTTACGAACTTGGTCTCACTCCCGTAGCGTTCCGTGAGCGCGGTGCGGAGAACGACGGTGCTGAGGTGGATCTGATCGCGGAGGGGGTTGATACGCATTTCCACCGATGGATGGTTCAGTGCAAGAACATGCCCAAAGTGAGCGTTTCGGCCTTGGCAAAGGAAATCGGCATGGCCGTGATCTACCGAGCTCAGGTCATTCTAATCATCACGACAGGCGTATTCACTTCGACTGTTCACTTGCACGCAAGACAACTTGCTGAGACCAGCGGTCAGCAAGCGATACTTATCGACCGGGATGGCCTTGCCATCTATCTTGAAGAAGGCGTCGCTGGACTGTTCCGTCAGTTCGAGCAGCGGGCACGCGACATCCTTGAATGGAAGGCACCGCAACGCGGCGTTCAGATTGAAGAAGTGGGGTAGTGGCTCACTTCTCGGTGGAAAAACCTGCTCAGTTCCGCGTGGAAGCAAACAGAAGCGTCTGCTGAGATCAAAGGCGTTTCAAACCAGTGACTCCAGGGGGTCAATGAGACGCCATGTCTCACTTTATTGTACGCCCGGCGAATGCTCATACCGGCAGTTTTCGTGGACTGCAGTATATCACCAGTAGGTGACGCTGGGCCGCTTTCGAAATCATAACGCTGCAATGACTTATCGTAGGCAAGGACAGCTTCATTTCCCGGTCCAACCAACCGTATTCCGAACTGCCTTCCTGTATGTCTAGGTCGTATTTCTCGATGAAACGGGCCAAAAGATCATCGTCGGATTTGACGAGGGAGAGCGGAGTATCTGTTTTCCTTGCTTGCTTGGCGACACGCTTGCTGGTCTCGTAAGTCTGTCTGTCCAGCTCGCTCAGAGGTCCAGTATCGTCCATCTCTGTCTTAGCTTCGTTCAACAACTGGCGAAAATGCTCAGTCAGTACGCTTCTCAGTTCCTCGTACCGCATCCCGTATGCAATTCCATACCCACTCCATCGTTCGCCTATCTGGCTCAGGGAACGGGATAAGCGCAATGCTTTTCGTGGGTCACGGGTCTGTAGAGAAAGCTTGAGTGTGGATGCTTTTTTCTGTGGATGTAGCTGCTTTGGTAAAGGCCAACGCAGATAGAATACACCGCATCGCGACTTCACGAGATATACCGGATTGAACAAACAATGTTCCCCTTGGATGTCTCCCCAAGGAAAGTCCGTTATCTAAGTGGCTGTGTTACCAGCCTTTTTAGGCAAAATGGTGGGCCCGGAGGGACTCGAACCCCCAACCAAGCGGTTATGAGCCGCCGGCTCTAACCATTGAGCTACAGGCCCGCCGATCCGGCAGAAGTGGGGCGCAATGGTCCGCCCTCACCCGGAGGTTCGCTCTAACGTAATTCATCGGAAGCCACAAGCCGTTGCCGCAATAGCTTCACAATCAACCGGCAGGTAGGCTCGTCTGGCGCGAATATGCCGAGCCGATTCCCGGTTGGATCTGTTCGCGGGGTAGATGGAACATGACGGGCAGGTCGAGGGAGAAACGTCCCTTCCGCCCGGACAGATCGGGGAGAACATCCATGCGCGCTGCGCTTTCGTCGTCACGTATCGTCCTTGCAGCCACATTTGCCGGTGCGATCGCCATTTCTTCTGCGGGTCAGGGTTTTGCCCAGGATGTCCGTCCCCGCGAACCGGTCATCAATGTACTCGGCGAAGGTCAGGCCTCCGTGGCGCCCGACATGGCCATCCTGACGCTTGCGGTGGTTCGCAATGGCCAGACGGCGCAGGCCGCACTTTCGGCCAGCAGCGCCGCCATGAAGGATGTGCTGTCGGCGCTGAAAAGCGACGGCATCGCCGATCGCGATATCCAGACCAGCAATTTCTCGATCTACCCGCAATACCGCCAGCCCGAGGCGAAGAACGGCGTCATGCAGCCGCCGCAGGTCATCGGTTATGAGGTCTCCAACACCTTGACCCTCAAGGTCCGCGATCTCGAGAAGCTCGGCGGCCTAATCGACCGTTCGGTGAAGCTCGGCGTCAACCAGGGCGGTCAGATCACCTTCACCAACGACAAGCCGGACGACACGATGACGGAGGCCCGCAAGAAGGCGGTCGCCGAGGCGCTCGCCAAGGCAAAGACGCTGACGGAAGCGGCCGGCGTCAAGCTCGGACGGATCCTGGAAATCAGCGAGAATTCCATGCGCCCCGCGCCCCAGCCGATGATGCGTATGGCGATGGCCAAGGACATGGCCGCCGAGGCAGTTCCGGTCGCCGGCGGCGAAAACACCTATACGGTGACCGTCAACGTCACCTTTGCTCTCGAGCAATAATGACGGGTTGTTGAAGAGCAGCCGGGCGCCCTCCCGCAATGGCGCCCGCCCCCGTCCGGCAGATAAGGCGAAAAATAAAACGCCCCCACCAGATCGTCAGACCTGGTGGGGGCGCTTGTCCTCCGTCAACGGGCGATGGAGACGGAAGGGCTCTTTGGGTTAAAGCCTAGCGGCGGATGACCGGGCAGCCGCGCTCGTTGGCGAACAGAATGCGCTCCGGACCCCGATAACCGAAGCCGGCGACGACCACGACGCGGCGGCCGGCATCCACGACGCGGGCACGGCGCAGGCCCTTG
>NZ_JALBGW010000130.1:0-12769 GCF_023006485.1 Neorhizobium sp. BETTINA12A | reverse complement strand
CTGGGTGCGTGCCGTTGCCAGCGCGCTTGCGACCAGAGCTTCCTCGATCTCTGCTTCGTCGCCCTTGCCGAAGGCAGCCACGGTCCGATCGAGAGCCACGGCGGCGGCCGCCACGGCCGTATCGATCGCAAAGGAGTTGGCGGCTATCTCGCCGATCACCTGCTGTACGAACGGATCCTGGTTTGCTGTTTCCGCCGCGCTGTGTGCCGCCGAACGCGCCTGCCGGCGCACATAGGCAAGCCCGTCCGTCAGCACGTTGCGAACCGCTCCAGCCGCACTTGCTGCCAGATGCAATTGACGCAGCGTCGAACAATGCCGGCCGACAAGATTGTCGAGACCCCGCGTCGCGAACTCGTGCGGGAATACCTCGACATTTTCCAGAAGAACGCCGCCGCTCGCCGTCAGGCGCTGGCCCATGCCGTCCCAGTCGTCGAGGATCTTGATACCCTCGCGATCGACCGGCAGGAGAATACCGACCGTTTGCCCCTCTTCATCCAGAGCGCTGAAAGACGCAAAATCTGCAAAGGCTGTGCCGGTGGCATACCATTTGCGGCCGTTGAGGCGATAAGTGTCGCCTTGGCGCACGATCGTCGTCGTCACCTGCCCCGGCCGTGCGGTTCCCTGCTCCGTGTGGGCGCCGCCGAACAGTTTGCCGGCGAGGATCAGCTCGACCGCACCGGCATCCCGCTCCCGTGGTTCGCTGAGAATGACGTTCTCGACATAGTTGAAATGCGAGCGCAGAGCATGCGCCACGTTGGAATCCGCTGCACCGATCGCCGCGATCATTTCGATATAGTCGGCGATAGAACCGCCCGGCCCGCCCAGCGCCACCGGGATGCGCAACGTGCCGAGGCCCAGTTCGCGAAACAGCCTGAAGGCTTCGAAGGGCAATTCGCGGTCGAGATCACGCTGCGCGGCGCCCCTGGCGATTTCGGCGGCGAAAGCGGGAACGCACGCGACAAGCTCCTCGCGTGTCACGCTTCTGGTGGTCTGCAATTTGGCGATGCTCAAGCGATTGTCTCCGAAAACGCAGAAAAAGGCATGGGGCCGGGAGAAAACCCGGCCGCCTCGATGATCGATCATCCCTCGAGATAGATGTCGGCGCCGTTGCTCCAGAGGTCCTCGACGCCGATCTTGAGGTTCTTCACCCGCTTGTCATAGACGGTGATCACCGAAGGCGTGACGATGTCGAGCGTCGGCAGATCCTGCACGACGAGCTTCTGGAAATCGTTGAACAGTTGCTGCCGCTTCTTCGGATCGACCTCAACGGCGGCCGTCTCGAGCAGACGGTCGACCTCGGGGTTGAAATATTTCGAGCCGTTGGTGAAGGGCACGCCGGGCTTGAAATTCTTCGACCAGTAGAGCCGCTGGACACCGACCGTCGGATCGTAAAGGTTGCTCATGCCTTCGATGGCGATGTCGAAATCGCGATCGGTGAAGACCCGCTTCACGAAGGTCGCGAAGTCCTGGCTGCGAAGCTCGACCTTGATGCCGACCTTGCCGAGCGCCTGGGCGAAATATTCAGCCGTCTGCTTGGGAGGACCAGATGGCTGGGTCGGATCGATGAAGAGCTTGAAGCGGAACCCGTCAGCGCCGCGCTTATAACCGGCTTCATCCAGGAGCTGGTTCGCCTTTGCCGGATTGAACTCGTATTTCGGCAGATCGGGATTGTAGAATTTCGCGAGATCCGGGCTCACTGGCCCGTCGAGCCGCGTCGCGTAACCGAGATAGACCGTGTTGACGATGAAATCCTTGTCCACCGCATGGGCGATGGCGTGACGTACTTTGATGTCGGCGAGATACTTGTTTTCCAGGTTGAACTCGGCGCGGGCAATGCTCGGCGAATAGGCGGCCGGCGTGGTGTCGACGACCAGGTTCGGATTGGCCTTCAGGCGGTCGATATCCGTCAGCGGCAGATTGGCGGTCGAGACTTGCACTTCACCGGTTTCGATCGCCGCCACCGCAGCGGCCGGATCGATGATGAAGCGGAAGATGATCTGGTCGAGATAAGGCTTCGGCGAGCCCCAGTAATCTTCGTTGCGGACGAAGAGCGCATGGCTGCCGCGCACCCACTCGACGAATTTGTAGGGTCCGGTGCCAACCGGCGCAACATTGTGCGGGTTTTCGGCAACCTTGGTGCCTTCGTAGAGATGCTTGGGCACGATCGGCGCTTCGAAGCTGGCGAAGGCGCTCAGGAGATAGGGCGCCGGCTTGGAAAGAAGGAGCTCGACTTCATGGGAGTTGAGCACGTTGGCTTTCTGGACAGAGGCGAAAGTCGCCCGACCGCGCGGATGGTTTTCCTTCAGTGCGAGAATGGAGAAGGCCACGTCCTCGGCGGTGAAATCCTTCCCGTCGTGCCACCGCACGCCCTGCCTGAGCTTGAACCAGTAGCGCAGGCCGTCCTCGCTGACTTTCCATTCGGTCGCCAGAAGCGGCTGCGGATTGAAACTGCGGTCATAGGTCAAGAGGCTCTCGGTCGCCTTGCCGCTGATGTAATAGGCGGCACCCGCGCTATGGGCGATGAGCACGAGAACCGGAGGCTCGGTGCCGATATTGATCGAAACGCTGCCGCCGCGCGGTGTCTCGTCCTGTGCCTGGGACATATGCGGAACGGCGGCCGCAGCCGCAAGCGCCACAGTGGAAAGCAGCAAGGCGCGGCGTGTCGGCGTCAGCACACGAGCGGTTTTGATCGTCATGAAATATCCCCCAAAGCAGCCATTCATCAAGCAGGAACGACCTGGATTTCGTCCAACACCCGATCGAGCGCGGTTACTTTGAGAATATAAAATCCACTAACTTTATCGAGATACTGGATTTCTAAAGCGATATGGAGAAATGGAAAAAGGCGGAGGTTTTTCCCGCCTTTTGGAGAATTTTTCGCGCGAGCCCGACAAAACGCCGTCCCTCGCCGCAAATTTAACCTCAGCACGAATGCCGCCCGACACACGAAGGAAATCCCACGGAACGCCCGTCGATTGGAAATCCTTCCCAAGATAGCTTCGCAAAACGCAATCGACAAAGTCTATCAACGAAATAGACTAAAGTGAACCGACCAAGCCGCTCGAACTCCGGTTCGGGCGCGGCTTTGGTCACCAAACTGGATCGCGTTCAGGAGCTTATTGATGCAACCCGAATTCATCGGCCACACGTCCAACCGGGAAGGGTCCGACATCGTCCCCGCCTCCGGCCCGGTCATCGACAAGGCCTATATCCGCAACCACGTTCAGGCTGCGGAAGCCGCCGGCATCGATCGGCTGCTGATTGGCCAATTCGCGCAATGGCCGGACAACAACCAGATCGCGTCTTACGTCTTCAGTCAGACGGAACGCATCGGCGCGCTCCTTGCCCATCGACCCGGCCTGATGGCGCCAACGCTTGGCGCCCGTCAACTCGCCACCCTCGACCAGTTTTCCGAAGGCCGTGTCTGGGTCCATATCATCACAGGCGGCTCGGAGGCCGACCAGGCCCGCGACGGCGATTTCGAGGATCATGGCACCCGCTACGCCCGCACCGACGAATATCTGACGGTGCTGAAGAAGGTCTGGGAAAGCGACCAGCCCTTCGACCACGAAGGCCGCTTCTATAGGTTCAAGGGCGCCTTCAGCCAGGTGAAGCCATACCAGAAGCTGCGCATCCCGATCTCCTTCGGCGGGTCCTCCGATGCCGCGATCGCGGTCGCCGGCAAGCATGCGGATATCTATGCTCTCTGGGGCGAACCGCTGGACGGCGCGCGCGAGACGATCGCCAAGGTGCGTGCCGCAGCCGTTGCCAACGGCCGCACGGCGAGCGACATCCGCTTCACGCTCGCCTTCCGGACCGTTGTTGCCAAGACGGAGGACACGGCCTGGGAAAAAGCCGCCGATATCTTGCAAAAGGTGAAATCGCAAGTCGCCCGCGTGGCCGGCGGCAATGGCGAAAAGCTGCCCTCGAATGTCGGCTCGGTGCGTCTGCGCGAAGCAGCCAAACGCGGCAAGGTGCTCGACAAGCGGCTTTGGACCGAGGTTGCAGAAGCAAGCGGCGCCGGCGGCAATTCCACCGCACTGGTCGGGACGCCCGAACAGGTGGCCGATGCGATCCTCGATTATTACGACGCCGGCGTCTCAAACTTTCTCGTGCGCGGCTTCTATCCGACAGAAGACACGGTCACTTACGGCCGCGATGTGGTGCCGCTCGTGAAAGCGGGGATTGCCGAACGCGAAGCCAGGAAGGTAGCTGCAGAATGACCACGCCGCTCGATATCGTCGATATTCATACGCATCTCTGGCCGCCGGCCTGGGGACCTGGCGGCCAATATGCCAAACCCGCAGGCAGCTTTGCCCCCGATGTTTATCGCAAGATCACCACGCTGCAGGCGCTGGTGGACGAATTCCAGGCGGCTGGAATATCGCTCGCGATTGTCACTGCCACGATCGAAAGTCTGTTCGGTGCCGAGGGGGCCGTCGATCCTGCCGCGGTTCGCGAGGCAAATAACTGGCTTGCCACCGTCTCCCATTACGATCAGTCGCTGGTCGGCTTTGCCGTCACCGACGCGTTCAGCGGCGAAGAGGGTGCGCGCGAAGCCGAACGCGCAATCGGCGAACTCGGACTGTCGGGCTTGGTGATCGATTCCTCGCGCGACGGCAAATTCCTGAGCGATCCGTCCGTCAGGCCTACCCTCGAAGTTGCGGCACGCTACAAGGTGCCCGTCTTCGTACACCCGGTCGCCCATCCGAATTCGCAGGTGCTGATCGCAGGCGCCGGTATACTCGGCAATTCCCTTGGCCGCGGCCTGATGAATGGTGTCGCCTTCCTGTCGGTCATTCAATCGTCGCTGCTCGACGACCTGCCGGACCTTCACCTCATCTTTGCGACCCTCGGCCTCGGCGCGATCGTTCAGGCGGCGCGCGGTGGCATTTATGGTCGTGCGGAAAGAGCGGCAGGCAAGCGCCCGAACATCTATTTCGACACGATGGGGCACGACCCGGCCATCATCCGCACGCTGACCGGTTTCTTTGGCGCAGAAAGGGTGCTGGCGGGCACGGACTGGCCGATCCTGGCGGCACTCGACAGAAAGAGCCTGACCGCCAGCCTCACCGAGGCAGGTCTGAGCGAAGCGGAAGCACGCCTTGTGGCCGGCGGCAATGCCAGGCGTCTGCTTGAGCTTCGAGAGGCGCAAGCTCAAGCGGCCGAATAGACCTTGGCCGACGACAAAGCCCCGGACCGAATCCGGGGCTTCTTTTAAAGAATTGTGTCAGTCAATTGGGCTCAGTCCCCGATCAGGCAACGCGCTGGGGACGGGCGAGCGGAACGACTTCGCCGGATGCGGCGACCGAGCGGGGTACGCGACCTTCGACCGGATGACCCGGATCCGTGAAGCCCGGCGTGGACGGATGGCCGGTCGCGACCAACCGGTCGACGAGCGCTTCATCCTCCGCATCGAGCTTCACGTCGAGCGCGCGGATATAGGCGTCCCACTGCTCCTCGGTGCGTGGGCCGGCGATCGCCGAGGTGATCAGCTTGTTGTTGAGCACCCAAGCCAACGCGAAATCGGCAGGCGAAATGCCCTTGGCCTGCGCATGTGCCGCGATCTGCTTGGCGATGCCGATCGATTCCTCTCGGAACTCGACGTCATGCATGCGTTTGTCGCCGCGACCTGCACGGGTATCGGCGGCCGGGGCTTCTCCGACATTATATTTGCCGGTGAGAACACCGCGTGCCAGCGGGCTGTAGGAAACGACCCCAAGACCATATGCGGCAGCGGCCGGCAATTGCTCGGCTTCAGCGGTCCGGTTGACGATGTTGTAGAGCGGCTGGCTGGCGATCGGCCGGTCGATGCCGAGCTGGTCAGCAAGATGCGCGACCTCCGCGATACGCCAGCCACGGAAGTTCGACACGCCGAAATAGCGCAGCTTGCCGGCTTTGATCAGATCGGCGATCGCCCGAACCGGCTCGTCCAGGGGTGCGTCGAAGACGGCACGGTGAAAGTAGAGGATGTCGATATAGTCGGTATTAAGATTGCGTAGCGAATTCTCGACCGTCTGGTAGACCCACTTGCGGGAATAACCGCCGAGGTTCGGACCCTTGTTGTGGGAGTTGACGAACTTGGTCGCCACCACCCAGCTGTCGCGGTTCTTCTTGATGCCGCGCCCGACCACCTGCTCCGACTTGCCGTCATGATAGACGTCGGCGGTATCGATGAAGTTGATACCCTGTTCATGCGCCTTGTCGATGATCCGGAAAGCGACGTCGTCCGGCGTCTGGTTGCCGAACATCATGGCTCCCAACGTCAGCGGCGATACCTTCAGGGCACTGCGCCCCAGATAGCGATAGTCAACCATTCAAAAACTCCCTTGTTTTCAGTTGATGCGGTCCGCGAAATGACACGCGACCTGATGGCCGGGTGCGATGGCGCGGAATTCGGGTTCGTCGGCGCGACAGAGATCTGTCGCGAGCGGGCAACGGGTGTGGAACCGACAGCCCGAAGGAATGTCGCTGGGGCTTGGCAGGTCGCCGCCGAGAGGGGCTACCTGGCGTGGCCGCGACGGATCCGGCACTGCCTCCATCAGCGCCCGCGTATAGGGATGCCGCGGATCGGACCAGAGTGTCGCGTTATCGGCGCTCTCCACGATCCGCCCGAGATACATGACCATAACCCGGTCCGCGAAATAGCGCACCACCGAAAGGTCATGGCTGATGAAGAGGTAGGAAAGGCCGAATTCTTTCTTCATCTCGAGGAGCAGGTTGAGGATCTGCGCCTGGATGGAGAGATCGAGCGCCGAGACGGGCTCGTCGCAGACGATCAGTTCGGGATTGAGCAGCAGCGCCCGTGCGATGCCGATGCGCTGACGTTGACCGCCGGAAAACTCGTGAGGATAACGATTGATGGATTCCGCAGGCAACCCGACCTTGGCAACGATATTGGCGATGATCTGCCGCCGTTCGGTGCGATCGCCGACCTTGTGGACGACAAGCGGCGCTTCGAGGATTTCACCGATGGTCTGGCGCGGATTGAGAGAGGCATACGGATCCTGGAAAATCATCTGGATCGATCTGCGAACCCGCTGCAGGTTTCGCTGGTCGAGCACGGTGATATCCTCGCCCTTGAACTCGATGCGGCCTGCCGTCGGGTCGACCAGTCTGAGCACCGTTTTGCCGAGCGTGGACTTGCCACAGCCGCTCTCGCCGACGAGCCCGACTGTCTCGCCACGTTCGACGACGAGATCGATACCGTCGACGGCACGCAACAGGCCGTCCCGGCTCTTGTAGTGGGTCTTGAGATCAGAGACTGAAAGCAGCGGCATGGGGCACGGCCTTGATGGATGTCGTAAAAGGGCAGGCAACCAGCCGATCTGCGGCCGGAACGATGAGCTGAGGCACGTGATGGCCGCAGCTGGCGCGCGCCTGATTGCATCGTGGCCGGAACGGACATCCCGCTTCGCCGACCGCCGAGACGATCGAGCCGGGAATTTCGGTGAGCGCACCGTCACGATAATGAAAATCGTGCTTCAGTCGCGGTGAGGCGGCGAGCAGGCCGCGCGTATAAGGATGCAGCGGATCGTTGAAAAGATCGCCCGGCAGCGCCTGCTCCACCTTGCGGCCGGCATACATGACGACCACCTTGTCGGCCCATTGCGCTACCACGCCGAGGTCATGGGTGATCAGCACGACAGCCATCTGCAGCTCTCGCCGCAGCGTGTCGAGCAGGTCGAGAACCTGGGCTTGGATGGTCACGTCGAGCGCCGTGGTCGGTTCGTCGGCGATCAGCAGCTTCGGTTTGCAGGCAACCGCGATCGCGATCATCACACGCTGGCGCATGCCGCCGGAGAGCTGATGCGGATAATCGTCGACCCGCTTTTCGGGCGCCGGAATGCGCACCAGCCTCAAAAGCTCGATCGCCCGTTCGCGCGCCGCTTTGCCCGACAGTTTTTCGTGCACCTTCAGCACCTCGCCAATCTGCCGGCCGATGGTCATGACCGGATTGAGGCTGGTCATAGGCTCCTGGAAGATCATGGCGATCTCACGGCCACGCAGATGCCGCATCTCGCGTGCATCGAGCTTGGTGAGGTCGCGCCCGCCGAACGTAATGCGGCCATTGGCGATCTTTGCGGCGCGTGGAAGAAGCTGCATCAGCGCCAGCGCCGTCAGCGATTTGCCAGAGCCGGATTCGCCGACGATCGCCAGCGTCTCCGCCTGCCCGATTTCGAATGACAGATTGCGGACCGGTTCTGCACGAGGAAAACGGATGGTCAGATTATCGACTTGAAGCAGCGGGGCCATGGTCTCACCGATCCTGCGAGAAACGGGGATTGAGTGCGTCGTTCAAGCCGTCGCCGATAAGATTGAGGGCGAGGACGGTGAACACGATTGCCAGTCCCGGCAGCGCGGTCAGATACCATGCCGTCCGGACAAGCTCGCGACCGGTACCGATCATGGAACCCCAGCTCACCACGTTCGGATCGCCGAGCCCCATGAAGGAAAGCGCTGATTCCATGAGAATTGCCGTCGCCACCATGACCGACGAGGTGACGATGATCGGCGGCAGCGCGTTTGGCAGGATCTCCCGGAAGATGATGCGGGCATGGCCGTAGCCGAGACTGCGGGCCGCCATGACGAAATCCTTCTCGCGGATGGCGCGGAACTCGGCGCGGGTCAACCGTGCGACCGTCGGCCACGAGATGACGGCAATCGCAAGTGTCACCGTCGTCGCCGAGGGCTGCGCGATTGCCACCAGCACGACCAGCAGCACGAAGCTTGGCAGCGTCTGGAAGATTTCGATAAGCCGAACCAGGAGATCGTCTATCCAGCCGCCGAAATAACCCGCCGTCGAGCCAACCAGGACGCCGAACGTCAGCCCCAGTGCGGTTGCCATGAGCCCGACGAACAGCGAGATACGGGAACCATGCAGGATACCGGCAAGCACGTCGCGACCGAGCGAATCCGTGCCGAGCGGATAGGCGGAGTTCTGCCCCGGCCACAGGAACGGGCGGCCCACCATGGACAGGGGATCGTCCGGATAAAGGATCGGGGCGGTAAGAGCGACGAGGATGACGAAGACAAGGAAACCCGTGCCGAATAAGGCGTTCGGGTTCGACAGAAAGACCTTCAGCGCCCGCCGCCCGTTGGTCACCGCAACCGCCGCGCTCTGCTGCGAGCGGGCATCGGGTGCTTTCATGTTGGACCAAGCCGGCCCGTTCGCCGCAGCACTCGCGGCAACCGCTTCCGGCTCGGCGGTCGCCTCGCGTTCGGCCACAAGGCTGCGAAAGTTTCTGACATCGGTCGTGGACATCAGCGGGCTCCAATACGGGGGTCGAGCCAGGCGTGGATGATATCCACGGCGGCATTGGCGATGATGACGAGAAGCGAAGACAAAAGCAGGATGCCGAGCAGCACTGTGAAGTCCCGGCCCATGACAGCCTCGAAAGCGAGCCGACCGAGTCCCGGCCAGCTATAGACCGTCTCGACCACTACCGCGCCACCCAGCATGCCGCCGATATGCATGCCGGCCATGGTGGTGATCGGGATCAGCGCATTGCGCAGGATATGCCGTGCGGTGACGCCGAAAGGCGTCAGCCCCTTGGCATAGGCGGTGCGCACGAAATCCTGGTTCTTGACCTCCAGCATCGAAGCGCGCGTCAGCCGGGCATAGATCGCCACGTAGAACAGCGCGAGCGACGTCGCCGGCAGCACCATGTAGCGCGCCTTGTCGAGGATTGCCGGCACACCGGTCAGCCGCGAACCGATCGTCCCGGCGCCGCCGCTCGGCAACCAGCCGAGCTTCACCGAGAAGAAGACGATCAGCATCAGGCCGATCCAGAAGCTCGGGATCGAATAGAAAAGCAGCGAAAAGATCGACAGCAAGCGATCCGGAATACGGCCGGCGAAGCTTGCCATCAGCGAACCGAGGACGACGCCGAGCAGGATGGCGATGGTCAGCGCGAGCGCCATCAAGGTCAGCGTGCCCGGCAGGCGCTGGGCGATCAGGTCGGCGACCGGCATGCCGTAGCGCGGCGAAAATCCAAGGCTGAAATGCGCGAGATTGTTGAGATAGTGCCCGAGCTGCACGAGCACGGGATTGTCGAGGCCGAAGCGCGAGCGCAGTGCCGCCATGCTTTCCGCCGTCGCCGATCCCGCCTCGCCGGCCATCACGTCGGCCGCGTCACCGGGTGCCAGCTGCAGCAGAAAGAAATTCAGGATGACGATCCCAAGCACGGTCGGGATCGCCTGCAACAGCGTGCGTCGCAGTGTTCGTGCAATTCTCAGCAGCGCCGGCATCGTGCTCCGCCTCTCAGGTTCAAGATAGCTGCACGGAGCAGCTCAAAGCTTCCGGAAACATCGATTTTGGTATCCGGTAATTTTGATAGTTGACTAATTCTATAGGCTTTGTCAAATCTGTTTGCGCAAAATAAAACCAGATAACAATCATTTTTCGAAATCAGGTTTTCGTTAATGCTCAATATTGGTCGATAATCGCAATTATCTCCCACGTTTCGCGAGCGAGAGGCAAGAACGCACTCGTTTGCTGCGATTGGGAGAAAAAGGCTTCCGCAGGCCTGAAGACGCGGACGAGGCATAGGAGGATACGATGACCATTCGCAACGCCATTTCTCAAATCTGGTACACGCGCTGCCCCGTGCCCACTCCGGTGGGTCTCGCGACCCAGCTCGGTCTGTTGGACGAAACCTTCGCCAGGGAGGGAATCACCCTCAACTCGATCATCGACAGCAAGGACCGGAACATCCGATCCAGCCATTTCGATCATCACCTCGACTATTCCTTCCGCCACGGCGGCAATGTCCCGCCGATCCGAGCCCGTTCGGAGGGCAATCCGACGCGCCTCGTCGGCATTACCTGGACAGACGAGTTCCAGGCGATCATTACCCTGCCCGGCACCGGTATCAGAACGACGAGGGATCTCGTCGGTCGCCGTTTCGGCATCACCCGCCGTCCGCCCGGCATCGTCGATTTCATGGCCGCCACCGCGCTGAAAGGCCTGGTCTCCGCCCTTTCGCTGGAAGGCCTCGCCCACCAGGACGTGGAGATCGTCGATATTGCGCTTCCCGACTCGGTACTCGACAATCGCGACGGGCCGCAGCTTTACGGCCTGCGCAACCGGCAGGCATACGGGCCGGAAATCGCTGCCCTGCTGCGCGGCGAGGTCGACGCGATTTACGTGAAAGGCACGCCCGGCATCAGTGTCGCCAACCTCTTTGCGACCCACACGGTCAGCGAATTCGGCTTCCACCCCGACCCGAAGATCCGCATCAATTCCGGCTCGCCGCGCATCCTCACCGTCGATGAACGGTTTGCCGAAGACCGGCCGGATCTCGTGGCGAAGCTCATCGAAACCTTAAAGCGCGCCAGCGCCTGGGCGGAGAGCCATCCGGACGACGTGCGCCGCTTCGTTGCCCGCGAGGTGGGCGCGTCGGAAGAGGTCGTCGCCTCCGCCAACGGACCGGACCTCCACAAGCATCTGGGTATCGGGCTCGAGCCTGAGCTGGTCGAAGCGATCGGCCACTACAAGGATTTCCTGCACGAATGGGGCTTCCTCGCCTCCAATTTCGATATCGACGCCTGGGTCGATCATCGTCCCTGGGCACTGCTCGAAACCCGTGCCGTCGCCTGATCGGAGAACATGATGACCGCTTCGATCGATTTCGCACCGCTGATTGCCAAAGCCGAGGAACTGGGGAAACGCTTCGCGCTTACCGCGCGGCATTATGACGACACGGGCGAATTTCCTTTCGCCAATTTCGATGCCCTTCACGAAGCCGGCCTTCTTGGGCTCGTGACAGCGGTCGAACATGGCGGCCTCGGCGGAGGACTGACCGAAGCGCTTGCGGTCGTTTCCGCCATCGCCCGCGGCGAGCCTTCCACCGCGCTGGTGCTCTCCATGCATTATAACCAGCACTATTCGATCCGCGCTTCGGGCAAATGGCCGAAACATCTGGTCGAGCGGGTAACCAAAGCCAATCGTGAAGGCGTGGCATTGATCAATGCCGCGCAGGTGGAGCCCCGCGTCGGCTCGCCTTCGCACGGCACGCCACCGGAAACCGTTGCCCGCAGGGTCGGCAACGAATGGCGGATCACCGGCCACAAGACCTATGCGACCGGCATTCCGCTGCTGCGCTGGGTCTCCGTGCTCGCCATTACCGACGAGCCGGAGCCGCGCCTCGGTTCATTCCTGGTGCCGACCAGTGCCGATGGCATCCGAGTGGAAAAGACCTGGAACGCCACCGGCATGCGCGCCACCAACAGCGACGACCTGATCCTCGACGATGTGGCAATCCCGCTGGAGGATGTGCTCGACATCGCGCCGGCCAGTGAGGGCATCAAACGTGACGAACGCCTAGGCGCCTGGTATTTCAGCCTCGTCCCGGCGATCTATGACGGCGCCGCCCGAGGCGCCCGCGACTGGCTGATCGAATTCACCACATCAAGGGCGCCGGCAAGCCTTGGCGCTCCCCTCTCGACAGTACCCCGAATTCAGGACGGCCTCGGCCAGATCGAGGTCTGGCTGACGGCGAACCGCCGCCTGCTCCGCTCGATCGCCGAGGATTTCGATGCAGGACGGCCGTTCGGTGCGGATGCGGCGGCGGTCAAACATACCGTCATGGAAAACGCCATCGCCGTCACCACGCTGGCACTGGAACTCGGCGGCAATCCCGGGATCAGCCGCGACAACCCACTGGAGCGGCATCACCGGGATGCGTTGTCCGGCAAGGCCCATGCGCCCCAGAACAACCTTATCCGCACCATGCTCGCCAAGGCCGCGCTCGGCCGGCACGCCGCT
>NZ_JALBGW010000012.1:0-76689 GCF_023006485.1 Neorhizobium sp. BETTINA12A | reverse complement strand
CACCTTCCCGGCAGTCCATGCCCGGCCAGTCGATATCACCGGCGCAGGGGATGCGATGATCGCGGGCACGCTGCACCGGATCCTGCACGGCGAGGACACTTACAATGCGGCCCGCACCGGCGCGTTGCTCGGCACGCTGACCACCGAAAGCACCGCAAGCGTCCATACGGACCTGTCCGAACGCTTCCTGGAAGCCAATATGCACCGATTGGCCGGCTGACCTTCGACCGGTCGAAAACGATTTAAGGAATACCGAAATGGCCCTCATCAAACCGAAGCTGAGCCGCGAAGTGGCCGAAACGATCGCAGCCGGCGGCCCGGTCGTGGCGCTGGAATCGACGATCATCACCCATGGCATGCCCTACCCCGCCAATCTCGAAACCGCACTCGGCGTCGAGGCGGTGATCCGCGAGAACGGCGCGATCCCGGCGACCATCGCCGTCGTCAACGGCGAGCTGCGCGTCGGCCTCGAACACAGCGAACTGGAAGAACTGGCTAAGGCGAAGGGCGTCGTGAAGGCATCCGGCCGCGACCTCGCCGTCGCCATGGTCCGCGGCCAGTCTGCCGGCACCACGGTTTCCGCGACCATGCTGATGGCCGATCTTGCCGGCATCGACATTTTCGCCACCGGCGGCGTTGGTGGCGTGCATCGGGGCGCCGAGCAGACGTTCGACATTTCCGCCGACCTGACGGAGCTCGGCCGCACCAAAACCGCGGTCGTCTGCGCCGGCGTCAAGTCGATCCTCGATATCGCCAAGACGCTGGAATATCTCGAAACCCAGCGAGTTCCGGTCATCGCTTACGGCACCGACGATTTCCCGGCCTTTTTCACCCGCAAGAGCGGTTTCAAGGCCGACCACCGGCTCGATACGCCGGAAGAGATCGCCAGGGCCATGTATCTGCACCACCAGCTCGGCACCGGCACCGGTCTCTTGATCGCCAACCCGATCCCGGAAGCGGCGGCGCTGACCCCAGACTTCATCGACGGCACGATCTCGGACGCAGTGCGCGAGGCGGAAGAGCGCGGCATCGGCCGCAAGGAACTGACGCCTTTCCTGCTCGCCCGTATCAACGAGCTTTCCAAGGGCGAGAGCCTCAAGGCCAATATCGAGCTAGTGAAGAACAACGCGCGTCTCGCCGCGAAGATGGCCGTCGCCTACGCGGCGCTGAAGAAGGCCGGCAAATAGTTCAAGAACAAGGGGAACTGCCCATGAACCAGCAAATGAACGGCTACGAGACGATCCTTTACGAGAAGGATTTGACCGACAAGTTCGCGACGATCACCATCAATCGCCCTGACAAGATGAACGCGATGAACAAGACGGTGATCCGCGAGATCGACGCGGCGGTTGCCGCAGCCGTCGCCGATCCGGACGTCAATGCGCTCGTCATCACCGGCACCGGGCGCGCTTTCTCCTCCGGCTACGACCTCCAGGGCGGCGATTTCGATGTCGACATCGATTTCTGGCGCGAAGACATGTCGGAAAATGCCGAGGCCCTGCTCAACATCTGGCGCGCCCCGATCCCCGTCATTGCGTCAGTCAACGGTTACGCTCTTGCCGGCGCACTTGAGCTGATGATGTGCTGCGATCTGGCGATCGCCGCCGACAACGCCAAGTTCGGCGAACCGGAAGTGCGCCACAATTCCGGCCCGCCGGCGCTGATGATGCCCTGGCTGCTCGCCACCCGCGACGTGCGCTGGCTGATGTTCACCGGAGACATGGTAGATGCGCAAGAGGCCCTGCGCATGCACCTGATCAACAAGGTGGTACCGGCCGACCAGCTCAAGGAAAAGACCGAGAACCTCGCCCGCAAGCTGGCCCGCATGCCGGTGCCGGCGCTGAGATACACCAAGGCCTCGATCAACAACCAGCAGATGGTCGCCGGGCTGATGCCGTCGTTCCAGTACAATATCGAAGCGATTGCCGCCCTCCACGTCACCCGGCAGGGCCGCGAGTGGATGGCAAACCTCGCCAAAATGTCGCTGAAGGAATATCTCGCCTTCCGTGACGACCCCTTCAAGGGCCTCGACTGAGGTTTCGGCCATGGCGGCCAACACGCCCATGGACCCAAAAGCAGCGATGCGAGCCTTGATGGCGCCACGCTCCGTCGCAGTCGTCGGCGCCACCGAGCGCGCCGACGCCTCCTCCAGCTACGTCATGAAGAACCTGATACGCTTCGGCTATCAGGGACAGATCATCCCGGTGCATCCGAAGGCCGGGACGATCTTCGGGCTTCCCGCCTCACCCTCCCTCTCGGCGCTGACCAATTCACCCGATGTCGCGGTGATCGGGATCGCCGCCGACAAGGTGATTGCGGCCCTCGAGGAGGCCGGCAGCACCGGCGTCAAGGCGGCGGTCGTGCTGGCCTCCGGTTTCGCGGAACTCGACGAGGCCGGCCGCGAGCGCCAGCGGCAACTGGTCGAGATCGCCGAGCGCTACGGCATGGCGATCTGCGGCCCGAACTGCCTTGGCCTCTTCAACCTTGGCTCCGGCGCCGCCCTCTATTCCTCCAGCCTCTCGACCAATCTCGAAAAGGGCCGCTTCGCCATCCTCTCCCATTCCGGCGCCAGTGCGATCGCGCTCGGCAATACCGGCCGCTTCGGACTCAGCCACATCGTCTCCTCCGGCAACAGCGCAGCGACCGACATTCCCGACTATCTCGAATTCCTGGCGACGGATGACCAAACCAGTGTCGTTGGCATCGTCCTCGAAGCCATCCGCGAACCGGAGAAACTCGCGGCCGCGATGGAGAAGATGCACGCGGCCAACAAGCCGGTGATCGCTCTTCGCGCCGGCCGATCCGAACGCGGTGCCCAGGCGACCGCCGCCCATACCGGTTCGCTCGCCGGCAGCAACGACGCCTACCGCGCCTTCCTCCGCCGGACCGGCATTATCGAAGTCTCGGACATGGACGGCTTCATGGAGACGGCGACGCTCTGCCTGGACCTGAAGGACCGCCCCTCCAAGCCCGGCGTCGCCATCGTCGGCGTCTCCGGCGGCGGCGTCGCGCATGTTTCGGATATCGCAGATGAGGTCGGCATTTTCTTGCCCGACCTGCACCCCGGAGCGGTCGCACGGATAAAGGCCCTGCTGCCGCCCTTTGCCACACCCCAGAACCCGCTCGACACGACTGGCGTCGTCTTCGCGGACGGCAAGATCTACCGCGATGTCCTGCACGCGCTCGCCGACGATGCTTCGGTCGGCCTGATCGTCGCCACGCAGGACGCACCCGTTGGCCTCGACGATTTCTGCGCTTCCGAATATCTCGGCATCGCCGAAGCGGTTTCCGATTATGCCGGGACGGGCAAGGTGCCGGTCGTATTCATGAGCAACCTCTCCTCCGGCCATCACCCGGATATCGAGGCCAAGCTTTCGACGGTGCCGGTGCTGCGCGGTACGAAAAGCGCGCTGACAGCCGTCCGCAGCCTGATCACTCAAAGCCGCCTCGTCTCCTGGCCCGACAAGACAACCGCGACAAAGAAAAGCCTCCCCGCCGGTGCTTTGACCGAACGCGAGGCCAAGCAACTGCTCGCCGCCGAAGGGTTGCCGGTTCCGAGCGAATATCTGGTCACCGATGCCGATGCCGCCGCGGAAGCAGCTCGGAAACTTGGCTTCCCGGTCGTCATGAAGATCGAGTCGCCGGATATTCTGCACAAGACCGAAGCGGGCGGCGTGAAACTCGGCATCGCTTCTGAAGCGCAAGCTCGCGCCGCCTTCGACGCCATCATCGCAAGCGCCCGCGCCTACGCCCCGAATGCGGATCTGCGCGGCGTTTCGGTACAGGAAATGGTGACGGGCGGCGTCGAGGCCCTAGTCGGCCTCGTGCGCCACGAACCCTTCGGTTTCGGCCTCGTGGTCGGCATCGGCGGGGTGCTGGTGGAACTGGTGAAGGACAGCGCCTTCGACCTCCTGCCGATCGACCTTGCCCGCGCTGATGCGATGATCGGCGAAACGAAACTGGCATCGCTGCTGGAAGGCTATCGCGGCGCACCGAAGGCGGATCGCAGGGCCCTCGCCGAACTGCTGGTCAGGCTCTCCGAGTTCGCTGCGCAATACGGGGACGATATCGAAGCTATCGATCTCAATCCGGTAGCGGTCTTGCCCGAGGGCAAAGGCGTGCGCATCCTCGACGCGCTGATCATTCCTCGGAAGAGGCCGTGACGGTGAACTGGCGCTCATTATTGGCAACGACGCTCTACACACCCTCATTCCTGTGCTTGTCACAGGAATCCAGCCAGCCCAAGTCCTTGGGTTGAAAAGGCTCTTCCGCGCCGCAGACGCGGCGCTACTGGATCCCTGTGACAAGCACAGGGATGAGGGTTGAGAGTTACACCAGCCGCAGCTTCGGCGGAGCCGCCGCCTCCGCGCGGCCAAACCACGATAGCCGTTCGGTCAGCAGCGCATAAAATCCGTCGGCGTCGACATCGCGCATGAACATCGCGTTCTTCGGCCGGCCGGAGACGCCCCACCAGTCGGCGACCGTCATGCCCTTGGTGAGTTCGGACTCCGTTTCGATCTCGACATTGCAGAGCCGGCCGGAATAGAGCTCCGGCTTGAGGAGATAGGCGATCACGTTCGGATCGTGCAGCGGCCCTCCTTCGCTGCCGTATTTCGCCACGTCGAAGCGCTCGAAATAATCGAGCCAGCCGACCACCGCGTCGGAGAGCGGCGTACCGATCGCCTGGACTGCTGCGACGCGGGCGCGGGTCGTCAGCGCCTTGTGGGTGACGTCGAGCGGCATCATCACGATCGGCGCGCCTGAGCCAAACACCACGGCAGCTGCCGGCGGGTCGACATAGATGTTGAATTCCGCGGCCGGCGTGATGTTGCCGCCTTCGAACAATCCGCCGCCCATCAGCACGATTTGCCTGATACGGCCGGCGATCTCAGGCGCCCGGGTCAGCGCCTTGCCGAGGTCGGTGAGCGGGCCGAGTGTGCAGACGGTCACGGTGCCTTCCGGTTCGCTCAAGAGCGTCTCGATGATGAAATCGACACCATGCTGTTCCTGAAGCGGCATGGTCGGCTCGGGCAGGTCGGCGCCATCGAGCCCGGTCGCACCATGCACGTGCTCGGCGGTGACGAGCGGCCCGGTCATCGGCTGGTTGCAGCCGGCGAATACCTTGATGTCGGGACGGCCGGCCAGTTCGCAGATCTTGCGGATGTTCTTCGTCGTCAGCGACAACGGCACGTTGCCGGCTGCCGCGACGATCCCCAGCACTTCGATTTCCGGACTGGCGAGCGCCAGCAGAATGGCCAGCGCGTCGTCCTGGCCGGGATCGGTGTCGATGATGATCTTTTCTGCCATTGCGGAAAACTCTCAGGAACGATGACTGTTACGCGACATGGACGAGCGGCTCCCTCGCCCGCCATTTCGCAAGGAGATCGGCTTTGCGCTTCTCGAACTTGGTGATCGAGGCAAGCTTTACATGGCCGAAGCCGCGGACCATGTCCGGCAGACCGGCAAGCTCGACAGCAAGCGCATGATTGGCGGTATCGAGCCCGGCGGAAAGCTCGGTCACCAGTGCAAAATAGTCTGCGATCAGCTGCCGTTCCATCCGCCGCTCGGCCGTGCGGCCAAAGGGATCGAAGGACGTGCCGCGCAGGAATTTCAGTTTTTCCAGAACCCCGAAGACGGGGCGGATCCAAGCGCCAAAGGCGATCTTGGCCGGATGGCCGGTGCGCTGGTCGATCTTGGCGATCATCGGCGGCGCAAGATGATGCTTGATCTTGAAATCACCTTCGAACTGCTCGGCAAGCTTCTTTTCAAAGCTCCTGTCCCGATGCAGCCGGGCAACTTCGTATTCGTCCTTGTAGGCCATCAGCTTGAAGGCGTTTTTCGCCACCGCTTCCGCAAACCCGCTTATGCCGCGCAGCTGCGCCTCGGCTGATTTCACGACATCGACGAGAGCGGCATAACGCGCCGCATAGGCCGCATTCTGGTAGTCCGTGAGGAAGGCGGTGCGACGCGCGACGATTTCTTCCAGCGTCTCGGTCTTCGACTCCGACTTGGTGAGGCCGGCCGCACGCGCAACGGCCTCCACGTCCACCGCCGCCCGACGCCCCCAGCCGAAGGCGGCGCGGTTCATGGCAATGCCCGTGCCGTTAAGCTCGATCGCCTTGTCGATGGCGGCAAGGCTGATCGGCACCAGCCCGCGCTGCCAGGCATGACCCAGCAGGAACATGTTCGCGGCGATCGCATCACCCAGCAGCGCGGTTGCCATATCCGTCGCGGCGACCGTCTCAACCGCATCTTCACCCGCGGCGCGGCGCAGCGATTTCAGCGTCGCCTCCTGCCGGAAATCGATTGTCGTATCCTTCACGAAGGAAGCGGTCGGCGCGAAATGGTCGTCGATGACGGCACGCGTCTTGTTCTTCGCAAACGAGGCAAGCGAATTCTTCTGCGCGGCGACGACGATATCGAAGCCGAGCACGAGGTCGCTTTCACCGGGGCCGACCCGCACGGCATTGATCTGCGCCGGGTCCTTCGCCAGCCGGATATGCGAAACGACCGAACCGTTTTTCTGAGCGAGCCCGGTCTGGTCGAGCGTTACCAGAGCCAGACCATCAAGAAGCGCCGCTTGAGCTAGAATGGCGCTGACCGTGATGACGCCGGTGCCGCCGATGCCGGCGAGCAGCATGCTGTAGGGCGTCTCGAAAGTCGCGGTGAAAGTGGGCAGCGGCAGGTCGTCGGTCTTCACCACCTTCGACTTCGCCGCCGGCTTGCTGATGCTGCCGCCTTCGACGGTGACGAAGCTCGGACAGAAACCCTTGATGCAGGAAAGATCGGTATTGCAGCTCGACTGGTTGATGCGGCGCTTGCGGCCGAATTCGGTCTCCTGCGGCTCGATCGAGATGCAGTTGGAGACGGCGGAACAGTCGCCGCAGCCTTCGCAGACCAGTTCGTTGATGAAGGCTCGGCTGTCCGAGACTGGATAGGCGCCGCGCTTGCGGCGGCGGCGTTTTTCGGCGGCGCAGACCTGGTCGTAGACCAGGACGGTGACGCCGGGGATGTCGCGCAGCTCTCGCTGCACCGCGTCGAGTTCGTCGCGGTGATGGATGGAGACTTCGCGCGGCAGATTGCCCTGCCAGACTTCCGGCCGCTCGGCGACCACCACGACGCGAGCCGCACCTTCCGCCAGCATCTGCCCGACAATGCCAGGCACGGTAACGTCGCCGTCATGCTTCTGGCCACCGGTCATGGCGACCGCGTCATTGTAGAGGATCTTGTAGGTGGCGTTGACCTTCGCAGCGATCCCCGCGCGGATGGCAAGCAGGCCGGAATGGAAATAGGTGCCGTCGCCCATGTTGACGAAGATGTGCTTCTCGTCGGTGAAGGGCGACAGGCCGATCCACGAACCACCCTCGCCACCCATCTGGGTGAAGGTCGAGGTGTTGCGGTCCTCGTTGCCGATGATCATCATGTGGCAGCCGATACCGGTCGAGGCACGGCTTCCCTCCGGCAGGCGGGTCGAGACGCTGTGCGGACAGCCGGAGCAGAAATAGGCGTCGCGCTTCAGGGCGGTCGCCTCGACGCCCGTGGCAATCGACATTTCCTCCACGAAACGCGCCTTGGCCTGCAGCGCCTCATCGAAATGATCGAGCCGGGAGAGGATGGCTTTCGCCACCGACAATGTGCCGATCTCACCGATCGCCTGCAGCAGCGTCGCGCCGTTCTCGCCGGCCTTGCCGAAGACGCGGGGACGCCGCTCTGTGGGCAGGTTGAAGAGCTGCGCCTTGATCTGGTCCTCGAGGATCGAGCGTTTTTCCTCAACCACGAGCAGTTCGTCGACGCGGGAGGCGAACTCCGCGATCCCTTGTGGCTCCAGCGGCCAGACCATCCCGACCTTGTAGAGCGCGATACCAAGTTCCGCCGCGCGGGCTTCGTTGATGCCGAGCAGCGCCAGCGCACCAAGAAGATCGAGCCAGGACTTGCCGGTCGAGACGATCCCGAGCCGGACGCGGCCGGTAGCTCCCCAAATAGTGCGGTCCAGCCGATTGGCGCGGGCAAAGGCCTGCACGGCGAGCATCTTGCGCTCCAGCCGCAGCTCCATCGCAAGCGGCCCATCCGGCCAGCGCAGCGACAGGCCGTCCGGCGCAAAGGTCTCGTCGGGGAAAACGATCTGCGGCTTGTCCGGATCGAGATCGACGGTCGCCGAGCACTCGACGATCTCGGTCTGGCACTTGAAGCCCACCCAGGCGCCGGAATAGCGGCTCATCGCAATGCCGAGCAGGCCGTATTCGATATATTCGCCGACGCCTGCCGGCGACAGCAGCGGCACCATGGCCGAAATCAGGTTGTGCTCGCTCTGGTGTGGCAGGGTAGAGGAAACCGCGCCGTGGTCGTCACCGACCAGCAGCAGCACGCCGCCGTTCGGGTTGGTGCCGATCGCGTTGGCATGGCGGATCACGTCCATGCTGCGGTCGACGCCCGGCCCCTTGCCGTACCACATGCCGAACACGCCGTCGTAACGCGAGCCCTGAAACATGCCGGTCTGCTGAGTGCCCCAGACGGCGGTCGCCGCCATGTCCTCGTTGAGGCCCGGATGGAATTTTATATGCGCTGCATCGAGAAATTTTTTCGCACGTGCCATCTCACGGTCGAAACCGGCAAGTGGCGAGCCACGGTAACCGGAAACATAACCGGCCGTATTCAGGCCGCGCGCCAGATCCCGCTCACGCTGGATCATCGGCAGGCGCACGAGAGCCTGCGTGCCCGACACCAGGATGCGGCCCTTCTCCAGCGTGTAGCGGTCGTCGAGGCTGACCTTGCTGTTCGAGGGTTTTTTTTCCGGCGTGGCATGGATCGACATCTAGACCCGCTCCGCCTGCTGCACGGATACCGGCGCCTCGAAGACGCGGCCGCGATTAAGAATGTAGTTCGGGTCGAATGCGGCTTTCAGCCGGCGCATGGTGGCGATCTCGGCTTCGCTGCGGGCGTATTTCAGGTATTTCACCTTGTCGGTGCCGATCCCGTGTTCGGCGGAAACCCCGCCGCCGACCGCCTCGATGCCCGAGAATATCGCCTCGGCGACCTTTTTCTCGTGCTGGCTGAACATGCAGTAGTGCAGGTTGCCGTCGCCCAGATGGCCGAAGATATAGGTCCGCGCCTGCGGATCGATCTCGTCGACGGCGAGCGCGGCCTTGTCGAGAAATTCTTGCATGCGGGAAAGCGGTACCGAAATATCGAAGCCGATCGTCACCCCATTGCCGAACAGATAGTCGTTGATGCCGTCGCGGATGCCCCAGAGCGCGTTGAACTCGCGCAGAGAATTGGAGAGCACCACGTCCGTGGCCAGCCCATCCTCCAGCGCGGCGGCAAGCGCCGCCTCGAAACGTTCGTTGTCCTGATCCGGCGCCTGGCCGTGGATTTCGACCATCGCATACATGCCCACCCCTTTTTCGACGGGAGGACGGATCCCCATGTAGTCGACGGTGCCTTCGTAGACGTTCGGAAAGATCGCCTCGAAGGCTGAGATGAGGCCGGAGAGTTCGACCCGCAGCCGCGCCAGCAGATCCTGCGCCGCCTTCAGCGACGGCAGGGCGATGAAGGCGTTGCGCTCGATCTGCGGTTTCGGATGCAGTTTCAGGCAGGCGCGCGTGACGACGCCGATCGTGCCTTCGGTTCCGATGAACAGCGGATTGAGGTCGTAGCCGGAATTGTCCTTGGGCAGGCCTTTCAGCGATGAGAGAATAGTGCCGTCCGGCAGCACCGCCTCAAGCCCCATGACCTGCGCCCGATACATGCCGTAACGCAGAACCCGGATGCCGCCGGCATTGGTGCCGATATTGCCGCCGACCGTGGCCGTGCCGCGCGCACCGATATCGACGCCGAAGAACAGGCCGACATCGCTTGCCGCCTGCTGGACGATCTGCAGCGGTGTGCCCGCCTTGACGATCACCGTCTGGGCCGCGACGTCGATCGACTCAATGCCAGTCATGCGTTCGAGCGAGATGGAGACTTCACCTTCGACGGGCCGGGAAGAACCGGAAAGCCCGGTGCGGCCCCCCTGTACGACGATCGGCTGGCGGAGTTCGTTGGCGGCAGAGAGAATGGCGGAAACGTCTTCGGTGTTGCGCGGACGCAAAACGACCGCAGGTCGTGCACCTCGAGCCGTCGCATCGGCGGCATAACCATCCGAAATCGCATCGCCGGTGAGGATCGCAGCGGCGTCAAGCCGGCTTTCGAGGCTGGAGAGAAGATGGGCCACGCGGTCGGAGGATAAGGTGCTCTCCTCCGCAATGCCTGCTTCGCTGCCCTGCGCTCCAGCATCGCCGAATGCGATTGCGCCCATTCTCTCATTCCCCTTGTTTCTTGGGGGGTGAGGTTATTCCCATTCCCCTATTTGTCAAACCTATATTTAAAAAGCAGTAGCCTTTTTGCCCCTCCCGTGGCATCACTATGGCAGGAACCATGGGAAGGGTGAAATGATCCTCAAATACGACGAGGTCGTCCGCACGGGCATCGCGAGACAGGTATCGGACAATATCCGTTCCGCGATCATGGACGGCCGGCTGAAGATCGACGAACGCCTGCCGACCGAGGAAGAACTTGCCCGAAGCTTCGGCATTTCCCGCCCAACGGTGCGCGAGGCCCTGAAGCGCCTCGCCGCCCAGAACCTCATCCATTCCAAACGCGGACCGACCGGCGGCAATTTCGTCAAGCGGCCGGATCCGGAAGGTCTTTCCAAGGCGATTACCGGCGCGGCCACCCTGCTGGTCGGCATCGGCGCCTTCGACATCGAAGAGATCATCACCGCCAGGCTGGAAACAGAAGCCGTCTGCTGCCGGCTGGCCGCCGCAAATCGCAGTGAAACCGACCTCGCTGCGATGGAAGCGGAGATCGCGGTGCAGCTCGACGAGGCTGTCAGCGACGAGGATTTCTGCGCTTCGGACGTGCGTTTCCATAGAGCGCTGGTGGAATCGACCGGCAACGGCCCGCTGAAACTGATGATGTACACCGTCATCGAGGCCTTCATTCCGATCACCAACATGATCGTCTTCCGCGTCCGCGAACGCCGCCACGTCGCCTCGCTGCACCAGGAAATCGTCGACGCGGTGCGCAGTCGCGAAGATGCCAGGGCCGCCGATGCGCTGGCGCGGCTGCTCGCCTATGTGCGCGAAAGTTATTCCGCCGTGCTCGACGCGCGTGCCAGGCGGGACGCCACTGCACAGGCCTCCGCTTAAAAACCAACATCGCCACGATATCGGGAGAGAGACATGACCGAGACCTTCACCGCCATGGTGATCGATGCCGTCGACGGCAAGCCGAAAGGCGCCTTCAGAGAGATCTCGATCGCCGACCTTCCCGACAACGACGTGCTGGTCGAGATCGCCTATTCGACGTTGAACTACAAGGACGGCTTGGCGATATCAGGCAAGGGCCGCATCGCCAGGCGCATGCCGATGGTCGGCGGCATCGACCTCTCCGGCACGGTCGTCGAATCCCGCTCACCGGAATGGAAGGTCGGCGACAAGGTCGTGCTGAATGGCTGGGGCCTTTCCGAAACCGAATGGGGCGCCTTTGGCCGCTACCAGCGCGTCAAGCCGGAATGGCTGATCCCTCTGCCCGACGCTTTTTCGATGGAACAGGCGATGGCAATCGGCACCGCAGGTTATACCGCAGCGCTCTGCGTCGATGCGCTGGAAAAATGGGGCTCGATCAAGCCTGGCGAAGGCGAAGTGCTGGTGACGGGTGCTGCCGGCGGCGTCGGCTCGGTTGCAATCGCCCTTCTCTCGGCACGCGGCTACAACGTCACCGCCTCCACCGGCCGTCCGGAAACCCATGACTATCTCGCCTCGCTTGGAGCTTCCAATTTCATCGATCGCGCCGTGCTTGCCGAAAAGGGCGGTCCGCTGCAAAAGGAACGCTGGACCGGCGGCGTCGACAGCGTTGGTTCGACCACCCTCGTCAACGCGCTTTCCCAGACGATGCGCGGTTGCGCCATCGCCGCCTGCGGCCTTGCCGGCGGGGCCGACCTTCCGGGAACCGTGCTGCCGCATATCCTGCGCGCCGTGACGCTGATCGGCGTCGACAGCGTCATCGCCACCCGCGAACAGCGGCTCTCCGCCTGGGCCCGGCTGGCGTGCGATCTCGATCCCGCCAAGCTTTCGGAAATCACCACGACGGAACCGATGTCCAACCTGCCGCAACTCGCCGAGGATATTATTGCGGGGAAAATCCGCGGGCGTGTGGTGATCGACGTGACGAAGTAGAAAAAGGTATACCAGAGGCGGCTTTCCATTCGCGGGCCGGAGGCGGTAGAGATATCTCCGGCAGAAAATTGCATGGCGTGGGAGAGTGGTTTTGAGCAGTGATCACGAGGTCTTCACCGGTCGTCGGGAAGACATAAGACTTGTTACCGGCCAGGGCGCATATACCGCCGACAAGGTGCTGGATAACCAGCTCTACGCAGCATTCCTGAGAGCCGACCAGCCGCATGCGCGCATCGTTTCGATCGATGTCGAGGCGGCGCTCGCCGCACCGGGCGTCCATATCGTGCTGACCGGCAAGGATGCGCTCGAAGCGAACCTGATCGCCCCCGGCCCGCTGGTCTCCTTCCCCGGCGTCGATGGCATGAAGATCAAGGCACCACATCGTTATGCTCTATCGACCGACCGCGTCCGTTTCGTCGGCGAACCGGTTGCCATGGTCGTGGCCGACAGTGCCGAAGCGGCTGCCGATGCGCTCGAACTGATCGCGGTCGATTACGAGGACCTGCCGGCGATTATCGACCCGGAGGCTGCGCTGGAAGACGGCGCGCCGCAGCTTTTCGACGACGTGCCGGGCAACTTGGTCTTCCTGCATGGTTTCGGCGACAAGGCGACAGCCGATGAGGCCTTCGCCAAGGCCGCGCATATCTCGACGCTGACGGTCGAGTCGCAGCGCGTTGCCGCCAATCCTCTCGAACTCAAATCCTTCATGGCGGCATACGACGCCGAGACGGAGGTCTTCGACGTCTATTCCGCCAGCCAGGGGACGGGCCTTGCCGATGGCCTTGCCCGCTTTACCGGTCACCCGCCGGAAAAGGTGCGGCACCACATGGGTGATGTCGGCGGCAGCTTCGGCATCCGTGGCGCCCCCTATCCGGAATATGCGGTGATCATGCTTGCCGCCAAGAAGCTCCGTCGGCCGGTGCGATGGACCGCCAGCCGCACCGAAAGCTTCCTCGCCGATTATCACGGCCGGGCGGTCCGCTTCACCGGGGAGATGGCGCTCAGCGAAGCGGGAGAATTCCTCGGCATAAGGATGAACGTCGTCTGCGATCTCGGCGCCTACCATTCGCCGGCCGGTGCGCTGATCAACGTCCTGAACCCGATGCTGACCGGCACGGGCTGCTACCGCATTCCCGCCGTCTTCGGGCTCAACCGCCTCGCCTTCACCAACACATCACCGATCGCCGCCTATCGCGGCGCCGGCCGTCCGGACATCAATTATTTCGTCGAGCGGTTGGTGGATCAGGCCGCCAGCGATCTCGGCATGGACCGGATAGAGATCCGCCGGAAAAACCTGATCCCCGACGATGCCTACCCCTACAAGACACCGACCACCGTCTACGACAGCGGCAATTATGTCGCGATGCTTGAGGAAGCCGTCTCGGTCTCCGGCTGGAAAGGTTTCGAAGCCCGCCGCAAGGAGTCGGAAAAACGCGGCAATCTGCGCGGCATCGGCATGGGCATCTTCGTCGAGCCGTCCGGCGGCGGCCATATGCCGGAAGAAACCGAAATCCGCTTCGAGGCGGACGGCACGCTGACGCTCTACACGCTGTCCGGTTCCGCGGGCCAGGGCCACGAGACGGTGCTGCCGCGGCTGGTCGCCAAGGAACTCGGCATCGACGAGAACCTGATCAACCTGCGCGCCAACAGCGTCCATGCGCCCCACAAGCTCAAGGGCGCCGGCACGATGGGATCGCGGACCATGGCCTCCCACGGTGCCTCGCTGACGATCACCTCCCGTGAGGTGGTGAAGAAGGGCCTGAAGTTGGCCGCTGAGACTCTAGAAGCGTCCGAAACCGATATCGAATTCGACCATGGCCATTACAAAGTGGCCGGCACCAACATGTCGATCTCGCTCCTGGAACTCGCCGCCCGCAACGTCACGCCGGAGGGCAATGCGCTGGATACGCTCGCCTCGATCCAGCCGGAGCGCAGTTTCCCCGGCGGCGTGCATGTCGCCGAAGTGGAGATCGACCCCAATACCGGCGACACGAAAGTCACGTCCTATATCGGCGTCGACGATGCCGGCCATGTCATCAACCACACGCTGCTCGAAGGCCAGATGCACGGCGGCCTCGCCCAGGGCGCGGGCCAGGTGTTTGGCGAGCATATCGTTTATGACCGCGACAGCGGCCAGATGCTGACCGCCAGCTTCATGGATTATTTCATGCCGCGAGCCGATTTCATGCCGACGCCCCGCTTCCTCGACCTGCCGGCCCCCTCGCCCACCAATGTGCTCGGCGTCAAGGGCGGCGGCGAAGCGGGCACGACGGGGGCGTTGCCGACGCTGATGAACGCTGTCCTGGATGCGCTCCGGTCTGCCGGCGTCAAGGATTTTGATATGCCCGCAACGCCTTCCCGGGTCTGGGAGGCCCTCAAGGCAGCCAGTGAGGGCGCTCAATAAGTCTCCGGTCCGCGCGCTGGTCACCTATCCCGTTCATGGATTGCCTGTGCGCCTTGCGGGACGTTAGAAGTCCTTTCAGCGAAATGGAACGCAAGGCGTCGACGCAATGACACTGGACGACATCACCAACACCGTCATCAACCGAGCCAAAGATAGCCGGCGTTTCATCGTTGCGGTCGCCGGCCCGCCGGGCGGCGGAAAATCCACGCTGGCCGACGCCCTGCACGAAGCCCTGCTGGCGCGCGGCGAGCTGGCCGAAGTCCTGCCGATGGACGGCTTCCACATGGATAACGGTATCCTGGAAACCCGCGGCCTGTTGCCCCGCAAGGGAGCACCGCAGACTTTCGACGTGCGCGGTTTTGCCGACATCCTCAAGGCGGTGCGGCACGGAGACGAGGAGGTGCTGGTGCCGGTCTTCGACCGATCGCGTGAGATCGCCATCGCCTCGGCCCGCCCGATCTCGCCCGAGACTCATATCGTTCTGGCGGAAGGCAATTACCTGCTGATCGACGAAGCGCCCTGGTCGCGGCTTGCGGAGATGTTCGACTTCACGATCTTCGTAGGCCCTTCGGAAGAGGTGCTCCGCGAGCGGCTCAAGGCACGCTGGGTCCATTATGGGCTCGACGAAGCCGCGATTGCCTGGAAACTCGACGGCAATGACTTGCCGAACGGCCGCTATATCCTCGCCCACTCACGGCCGGCCGACATCAGGCTCGAAAGTTTCTGAGGCCTGTTGCGGACAATGCCGGCCTAGAGGGCCACTCCCGTTTCACGGTCGAAGACATGCACCTGTTCGGCCGGGATGTTGGCTTCGAACCGCGCGCCGTAGCGGGCCGGATATTCGCCGTCGACGATGGCGACGACCGGGTGGCCGGCGAGGTCGAAGATGATATGGGTCTGTGCGCCGGTCGGCTCGACCAGCAGCGTCTGCCCGGCAAGCGCAGTACCCCCGACGCCGGGGCTCAGATGCTCCGGACGCAGGCCGACCTTGATCGCCTGGCCACGCTTCACCTTGCGATCCGGCGCGATGCGGATCGCGGTTCCGTCGCCAAGGCGAGCGGACGGTTCGCCGCCATCACCGTCCACGGTGCCGTCGAGAAGGTTCATCGCCGGAGAACCGATGAAGGCGGCAACGAAGAGGTTGGCCGGCTTCTTGTAAAGTTCCATCGGCGTGCCTTCCTGCTCCACCTTTCCCTGATTGAGGACGACGATGCGGTCGGCGAGTGTCATCGCCTCGATCTGGTCGTGGGTGACGTAGATCGATGTCGTCCCGACCTTCTGGTGCAGCTGCTTGATCTCGGCGCGCATCTGCACACGCAGTTTGGCGTCGAGATTGGAAAGCGGCTCGTCGAACAGGAAGACGGCCGGGTTGCGGACGATCGCCCGGCCCATGGCGACGCGCTGACGCTGGCCGCCGGAAAGTTGCGCCGGCTTGCGATCGAGAAGCGGCATCAGGTCGAGCATGCGCGCGGCTTCGGCGACGCGTTCGGCAATCACCGGCTTCGGGGTTCCGGAAAGGCGCAGGTTGAAGCCCATGTTTTCGGCAACCGTCATATGCGGATAAAGCGCATAGGACTGGAACACCATGGCGATGTTGCGCTCGCGCGGGGTCAGCTCGTTGACCACGGCGTTGTCGATGATGACCTCGCCGGCGGTGATTTCCTCAAGCCCGGCAATCATCCGCAACAGCGTCGATTTTCCGCAGCCGGAAGGGCCGACCAGAGCGACGAACTCGCCGTCTTCGATCGCCAGCGACACGCCATGGATGACCGGGAGTGCCCCATAGGCCTTGCGGACTTGTCTGAGTTCGACGGATGCCATGCGAGTTACTCCGGGTCGGGGCTCAGGACTTCACCGCACCGGCGGTCAGACCGGCGATGATGTGCTTCTGGGCCAGGAAGAAGGCGATGATGGTTGGCAGGATGGTGAGTGTGATGAAGGCCAGCACCAGCTGCCATTCGGTGCTGAATTCGCCACGATAGATCATGATGCCGAGCGGCCAGGGATAACGGCTCTCGGAATTCAGCATGATCAGCGGCACGATATAACTGTTCCAGCTGCCGACGAAGGAGATGATGCCGACGGTAGCGATGATCGGCCGCGACAGCGGCAGCGTGATGTGCCAGAAGAAGCGCATATAGCCGCAGCCGTCGACGAAAGCCGCGTCGAAGAGTTCGGACGGCAAATTGCGGAAGTAGTTCCGAAACAGCATGATGCTCATGCCCATGCCGAACGCGACCTGCGGCAGCACCACGCCCCAATATGTATCGATGAGCCCCAGATCGCGGATGCGGATGTAGAGCGGCAGGATGGCCGTCGCTGCCGGGAACATCAGCCCGATCAGGAAATAGTTGACCAGATAATCGGTGCCGAAGAAGCGGATATGTGCGAAGCAGAAGGCTGCCATGGCACCGAAGGTCAATGTCAGGAACACCGTCAACAGGGCGATGATCAGCGAATTGCTCATCTGCAGCCAATAGCGCTTGCTGATGATGATGTCCGTGTAGTTCGACCACTGCCATTCCGTCGGCAGGCCGAAAGGATTGCCGCGCAGTTCGCCGAGGGTCTTGAAGCCGCCGAGCGCAGTGCTGATGAGCGGCACCACCACGATTGCCGCCACGATGATCAGCGATATGTACATATAGACCTGCGTGCCGGCGCGGATCCGCTGGCCGGACGTCGGCGCGCTGGCGGCATCGATGGGCTGTGCTGTCGAGATATCAGTCATTGCGCATGAACACCCGCTTGTAGCTGAAGGCGAGCGTCACGCAGATCACGAACAGCACCACCCCGACGGCGCTGCCGAACCCGACCTGCATGCGGGTCACCCCGAAATTGTACAGGAACGTCACCATCGTCTGCGTCGAGTTCGACGGACCGCCGCCGGTGAGCGGCATGATCATGTCGAAAAGCTGCAGCGAACCGACGACCGCAAAGAAGACCGAGAGACGCACGGTGGAGCCGAGCAGCGGCAGCGTCACAAGCCGGAACTTCTGGAAGCCGGTCGCACCGTCGATGTCAGCCGCTTCCAGCACGCTCTTGTCGATCGCCTGCAGGCCGGCGATGAAGAGCATCATGTGAAAACCGAAATACTTCCAGACGATGACGCCCAATATCGCGTACATTGCCAGGTCGCGGTCGGCGAGCCAGAAGGGTGGTTCGACGCCAATGAAATGCGAGATACCGGCGACGAGACCGAAATCCCCGTCATAAACGAAACGCCAGATCATCCCTGCTGCAACATCCGCAAGCACGTAGGGCAGGAAGAAGATCAGCCGGAAGAACAGCGCACCCCTGATCCGGCTGGAGATCATCGTCGCCAGCCAGAGCGCCAGCGGAACCTGCACGCAAAGCGAGGCAAGCACGATCAGGCCGTTGTTGATCAAAGCCTGGGTGAAGGCGCTATTGCGGAAAATGAGCTGGTAGTTGCGCCAGCCGACCCACTGGGTCGGGCTGCCATAGCCGTTCCAGTTATAGAAGGAATACCAGGCGGCCTCGCCCATGGGCAGAATGACCAGCACCGTGAACAGAAGAAGCGCCGGTGGCAGGAACAGGATCAGCACCGGCCACTTGCTGTTGGCAAGAGAACGCTTGCGGCGCCGCGCTACCACAAGTGTATTCCCGGAAGGGACGGCATTGGCAGACATCAGCATATCGCTCATCGATTTTCGAGCCTTTCGGGCTGCGAGACGCCGTCAGGCGAGGACGGGAACCGGCGCTCCCAGGGTTGCTGGAACCTTAGGGGAGCGGGAGCGCCGGCGCTGCGCTTACTTTCGTTCGAGGGAGTAGGCGTCCTCGATCTGCTGCGCCGCGGCAGCCGGTTTCATGCTGCCGGAGACCACTTCGACGCTGATGTCGTTGACGATCGCACCGACATTGGGGCCGAGATCCTGATCGAGAAAGTTCTGGTGCCAGGTTTCCTTGCCAAGAGCTTCGGCAACTTCCTTCAGCAGCGGCTTCGAGATCGCTTCGCTCGCACCCTTGGCAACGGGCATGATCTGCGTATCCCTGGCGAGAAGCTTCTGCACGTCGGCGCTTGCCATGTAGCGGAGGAATTCCTCGGTTTCAGGCGGCGCATTCTTGGTGACGGCCCATCCGTTGAGACCGCCGAAACTGTCGGTGGTCACGCCGGGCCCTCCGCTGACGACGGGGAACGGGAAGCGGCCGATATTGTCGTCGGCAAGGCCTTTGCGGCTCGTCGAATTCGACGCCTGCGTCGCCGGCGTATTTTCGAAGCTCAGGATGAGCGCGGCACGGCCATCGCCGAACGTGGCAAGCGCATCGTTCCAGGTCGCACCCAGATAGCCATTCTGGAATGGCTCAAGTTTGCCGAGTTCCGCCATGCGCTCGCCTGCCTTGACGAAAGGCTTGCCGGCGAAGCCGTCGTTCTTGCCGGCCTTGGCGTCGGCAAAGCCCTTTTGCCCCGCTTCGCGCATAGCGAGATAGCTCCAGTAGAAATGCAGGGGCCACTTGTCCCGCCCGCCGCCAGCGATCGGCGTCACGCCGGCCTGTTTCAGCGTTTTGACAGCGCTGAGGAAATCGTCCCAGGTCGCGATCTTCGAGGCGTCGACGCCAGCCTTCTTGAACAATTCCTTGTTGTAATAGAAGGAAACGAGGCCGGTCCTGACGGGCGAAGCCCAGACCTTGCCGTCAAAGGTCAGGCCATCGACGGCGGAGGCATTGATCGACTTGCGCCATTCCCCCCCGTTCGCGTCGATCGCCGCATTGATTGGCCGCAGCGTGCCGGTCTCGGACTGCGCCTTGAGGACGCCGCCGCCCCAGGTATAAAAGATGCTTGGCGCGTCTTTCGATTGCAGAAGCGTCGGCAGCTTCGCCTTGAAGGCCTGGTTTTCCAGAAATTGCATCTCGACCTTGACGCCGGGATGCTTGGCCTCGAAATCCCTGGCGATCTGGTTCCAGACCGTGATGTTCGCCGGCACCTGCTCGACATGCATCCAGCGAATGACGCTGTCCGCTGCAGCGACGCTGGCCGTAAACAGCCCACCCGCGAGAGCAACAGCGGTCGCGGAAATCAGACGCATCCTGTAGTATCTGTTGGACATTGAAGGCGCTCCTCCCAAAGCTTTATTCCTGTATCCGAATTAAATAATCGGCAAGCCCAACGCATCTGTCAATAGCCCTGCACGAGATTGGCCGATTTTGGCAAAAAATGCGCCATTCTCTGCTTTTACCTATTGCATGCCGCACAAAATCGGCTCTAGAACAAAGCGAATTTAATTTGCACCTCGAATTAAATAGCAGTTTGGTGCAGAAGCCGACGAGTGCGCAGAACAGATGAAAACCGCCGATCCGGAACTCATGCGTGCGATGAATCGCCTCAGCGTGCTGGATACGATCCGGCGGCGCGGTCCCATCTCCCGTGTCGAAATTTCCGAGCGCACGGAACTCTCCACGACCACCGTTTCCGCCATCACCGCTTCCCTGCTCGATGATGGGCTGATCCTGACCCGCCACGAAGGTGATATCCGCAACGAGGCGGTGCGCGGCCGGCCGCGCGTCATGCTGGAGGTCAATCCGGATGCCGCCCGCGTCGTCGGCGCCAAGATCGCCGCAAGCCGCATGGTCTTCGTCGTCACGAATTTCCGCGGCGACGTGCTCTCCAAGCTCACCCTGCCGATCCGTATCGACCGGCAGCCGATCGCAGTCATCGCCGACCTCGTCGAAGACGGCGTGCGCCGCTGCGTCGTCGATGCCGGCCTGTCGCTGGAGGATGTCGACAGCGTCTGCCTCGGCCTTCCGGGCGTCATCGAACACCGTACCGGGCATGTCCGCTCAAGCCCGATCTTTCGCGAGATCAACATCGATTTTGCGACCGAAATGTCGACGCGCCTCTCGACGCCGACCATCGTCGAGAGTGACGCACATGCCATCACGCTCGGCCATCACTGGTTCGGCAAGGCCCGCGATCTGCAGGATATGGTCTTGATCTCGCTGGAACAGACGCTTGGTCTCGGCGTGCTGCATGGGAACCGGCTTTTCCGCGGTGCCGGCGGCCTCAGCCACAATCTCGGCGATCTCGTGCTCGGCACCGGTCCGCAGGGCATCGTGCGGCTTTCGAGCCAGGCGGGCGAGAGCGCCATCCTCGGCGAGCAGCAGGCGGACGGACGTTTTGCCGAAGCGGTAAGGCTCGGCCGCGGCATGACCCATGTCCAGGCACTGATCCAGGCCGACGACGACCGGCTGATCGCCGCGGCCGTTCGCGCCGGCGAGGCTGTCGGGCTAACGATTGCCAACATCGTCACGCTGTTTGCGCCGCCGCGCGTCATCCTCGTCGGCTCGTCGCTGGCGCTGGGCGAACCGTTCCTGAACAGCCTGCGCGATGCCTATGCGCTCGCCATCCCGCCGTCGCTGAAAGGCGTCAGCGAACTCGTCTTTGACGATTCTACGGATGATTTCTGGGCGCAGGGAGCGGCGGCCGTAGCACTTTACGAACTTTACGAATCGCCCTGGAGCACCACCGGGCCGGCGCTCTGACGCGCCAAGCATCAGCATTCATCGGGAGGAAACAATGGACAAAGTCGGTATCGGCATCATCGGATGCGGCAATATTTCGGGCGCCTACCTGAAGGCGATGACATCCGCTTTTCCGATCCTCGATATCCGCGGGCTGGGCGATCTCAACCGCGATCTGGCCGAGGCGAAAGCCTCCGAATTCAACCTTCAGGCCCGTACGGTCGACGAATTGCTCGCCGATCCGAAGGTCGAGATCATCGTCAACCTGACGATCCCCAAGGCGCATGTCGCCGTCGGGCTGCAGGCACTCGATGCGGGCAAGCACACCTATTCGGAAAAACCTCTCGGGATTAATTTCGCGGAAGGGAAAAAATTGGCGGAGGCCGCAAAGGCCAAGGGCCTGCGCATCGGTGCCGCCCCCGACACCTTCCTCGGCGGCGGCCACCAGACCGCCCGCGAGCTGATCGACCAGGGCGTCATCGGGATTCCGGTCGGCGGCACCGCCACATTCATGTGCCCTGGCCACGAGCGCTGGCACCCGAACCCCGCCTTCTATTACGAGGTCGGCGGCGGTCCGATGCTCGACATGGGTCCCTATTACATCACCGACCTCGTCAACCTGCTCGGCCCCGTGTCGCAGGTGGCGGGTTTCGCGGTGACGCCCCGCAAAGAGCGCATCATCACCAGCGAGCCGCGCAACGGCGAGCGTATTCCGGTGCATGTTCCAACCCATGTGGCCGGTGTCATGGCCTTTGCGAACGGCGCGGTCGTCCAGATCGGCATGAGCTTCGACGTCGCCGGCCACAAGCATGTGCCGCTCGAAGTCTACGGCACCGAGGGTACACTGATCGTACCGGACCCGAACCGCTTCGCCGGGCCGGTCGATTACCTGAAGAAGGGCGGCCAGTTCGAGGATCAGCCCGTGACCCTGCCCTATGCGGACGGCAACTATCGCTCGATCGGCGTTGCGGACCTGGCTTACGCGATCCGCTCCAACCGCCCGCACCGGGCGAACGGCGACCTGGCGCTGCACGTGCTGGAGGTCATGGAGGCTTTCCATACGGCCTCCGCCGAAGGGCGCACGATCAAGATCACCACGGCCACGGAGCGCCCTGCTCCGCTGTCGGAATCGCTTGTTGACGGCCAGCTAGCGAAATAATTCTGGAGGAAGACTAAAATGCGTGAAGCACTCATCGTTTGGGGCGGCTGGAGCGGCCACGAACCACAGGAATGCGCCGAAATCATCAAGGACATGCTCGAGGAGGACGGTTTCAAGGTCTATATCGAGCATTCGACCGAGGCCTTCGCCGATCCATCCATTCACGATCTGAGCCTCATCGTGCCGATCATGACGATGTCGAAGATCGAGAAGGAAGAAGTGAAGAACCTCGCCGCGGCCGTCCAGAACGGCGTCGGCATCGCCGGTTATCACGGCGGCGCCGGCGACGCGTTCCGCGAATCGGTCGACTACCAGTTCATCATCGGCGGCCAGTGGGTCGCCCATCCCGGCAACATCATCGATTATACGGTCAACATCACGAGGCCCGACGACCCGCTGATGGAGGGGATCGCCGATTTCCCCTACACGTCCGAGCAATATTACATGCATGTCGACCCCTCGAACGAGGTGCTGGCGACGACGACGTTTACCGGCGACCACGCCTACTGGATCGACGGCGTCGTCATGCCGGTCGTCTGGAAGCGGAAATACGGCGAGGGCCGCGTCTTCTATTCCTCCCTCGGCCACCAGGCGAAGGAATTCGACGTGCCGCAAATGAAGACGATCTTCCGCCGCGGTGCCAACTGGGCGGCGCGGTGAGGCGGAATTGACGACCGTGCGGCACACCAATCTCCCCCCTTGTGGGGGAGATGCCCGGCAGGGCAGAGGGGGGTGCTGCGGGCACTCTTCTGCAGTTGAGTTCGCTGCACCGCCGCCCTCTGTCACCTCCGGTGACATCTCCCACAAAGGGGGAGATTGGGAATTTACCGCAGCGCCTCACATTTCCCTCAACGCCGCAAACATCTCCGCAAAAGCCGCATCCGTCCGATAAAAGACCGGCGGACAACCGATCGGCGACGCAACCGTCACCTCTTCCCCGCCTGCATATTCGACGCCGCTCCATACATGCACCCACCTCGCCCCTTCCGGCAGATAAACGTTCCGCACATCCTGCGCCGCATGCCAGACCGGTGCCACCAGCAGTTCCGGGCCGTAAAGATAGGCATCCTGAATGGCGTAGGTCTTCGGGTCATGCTCGTAATGCAGAAAGAGCGGCCGCTGCACCGGCAGGCCACGGGCGGCGGCTTCCTTGGACAGCGTCTTCAGGTACGGCGTCAGGTGCACGTAGATCCGCGTCATCCGGGCGAAATGCTCCAGCACTTCCGGGTCCTGGTCGATCTGGATATTGTCGCGCGGACGGTTGCCCTCGTGGCTGCGCATGACCGGTGTGAAGGCCGCCATCTCGGCCCAGCGCATCAGCAGTTCCGGGGTGCGGACATTGCCGAACAGGCTCGTATAACCGCCGATATCGGAATGATGATAGGCGTTTCCGAGCAGGCCTGATGAGAGGGCTGCGCACATCACCGTGACGAGCCCGTCGTGGCGCGAGAAGTCCACCGACTGGTCGCCACCCCACAGCAGCGGGCAATGTTTCTGCACGCCGGTAAAGCCGGCCCGCATGAAGAACAGTGCCTCGCCCGTCTTGCCGCGGCTGGCGATCGCCTTGGCGTTGACTTCGGCCCAGAGGGTCGGCCAGGCATTGTGCATCAGCTTGGCATCGATGCCGTTCGCAAGCTCCACATCGATCGGCAGGTATTCGCCGAAATCGGCCATCCAGCCGGTCAGCCCGAAATCGAGCATACGGCGGCCGATGACTTCCTCGGCAAACCATTCGGCCGCTTGCCGGTTGGTGAAATCAACGACGCCGCAATCGAATTCGCCAAAATCGACGATCGCCGTGCGGCCGAGCTGATCCTTGGCGAAATAACCCGCGGCTTCCGCTTCCGGAAACAGCGAGCCGTCGACGCAGAGATAGGGATTGACGTAGCCGAGGAAGCGGATGCCCTCGCCGTTCAGCTCGGCGATGCGCTGGCGCAGGTCCGGATAACGCTCGTCATTCGCCTGCCAGTCCCAGAACAGCCGCGATCCGAACGAGGTCTGGCGAAGCCCGACCCAATCCTCGCACCAGAGACCTGAGACCTGCACACCGGCATTGCGCATCTTTTCCAGCCGCTCGAAGGAATTGACGCCGTCCTTGAGGCCGATGATCGCGCCCTTGTAGACCCAGTCCGGCAATTCCGGCTGCCGCCCGAACCGCAGAGACAGGGCCTCGACCAACTCGGCGAAATTCGGCGCGGCAAACAGCTCGATCCGCTCCGGCACCGCCCAGGTTTCGATCTCGTGAAAGGTCTTGCGCCGGAAATCGAAGACGGAATAGGCGGTCGTCTCCACATGCAGCGCATAGCGCGCCGAGGAAATATAGGTCGGCTGCGGGTAGTTGGTATTGTAATAGTCGCCGCCCGCCTTGTCCTTCAGGTCGGACTTGAAGGTGATCTCGCTCGTCTTGTCGCGACCGACGCCGGGCTCCGAGGTCCAGAGCGGAAAGCGGCGTCCGCGCATGTCGAAATAGGACATCTGCTCGCCGCCGCCCCAGACATGCTCGTCGTTGTCCGCATGAATTCGGATCCAGAAGCGGTTGATCGTCTCGTCCAATGACCGGAAATGCACGGCGGTTTCCGAGACCGTCAGCTCCAGCCGCGGCGCCCGGCCCTCGGCCTCCGAGAGGCTGACCACATTGCCGGCGACCTCCGCATGGCGCAGGGCGCTGCGCTCGACGATGTAATCCTCGACCTCGAAATTGCCGCGGTACATGTCCATTCGCTCCTGCCCATGGCCGACGAATATGCAGGGCGAGGCAGCGCTGTGCCGCAGGATGCTGCGGCCATTCAGCGATATGGAAAAACCGTCTTGTGTCGTTTCGAATTTCATCTTGTCGGTACTCGATTGTTGTCTACCGCAGCCGCGATACGTATCGCGCCACGGAATGGTCGAACCATGTGCGGGAAACCTCGGCCAGGGCGCCATCCTGTGCCTGGCTCACGCGCAGCACATGGGGGATCGGCGCACCCGGCTTCTGGCCGAAGGCCGGCGGCGCCCAGTCGGGCACGGTGCCGAGGTCGATCTTGTCTTCCGCCCGGACGATCCAGAGACCCAACCGGGTGCGGTAGAAGAGGTAGAGGGATTCCGACAGGTCTTCCGGGGTGATCGCCGCCACATAGGAACCGTCGAGCCAGATCTCCTCGAGCGCCGCGACCTTGCCCGACAGCCGACGAATGCGGCGGATGCGATGCCCTTCCGGCGAAAAGCCGAACCTCGGCAAGTCCTTGGGTTTGTCGAGCCGCATCACATCGAGCAATTCCGCGGTCGGCAGACCGCCGCCCTGGATCAGTTCCAGCCGGAACATCGCATAAACGCTCTTCGGATCACTGATCGCCCGGACATAGTTTCCGGACCCCTGCACCCGTTCCAGCAGCCCGCGGTTCTGCAGTTCCGCCAGCGCCTTGCGCAGCGTGCCGACCGCAATGCCGAGCTGCACCGCCATGTCGCGCTCCGGCGCCAGCTTCTCCCCGTCGACAAGCCGGCCGGCCGCGATGTCGCGAACCAGAAGTTCGGCGATTTGCAGATAGATCGGCAGGCTGCCCGGATAACTGTCCATAAGCCGTTCCCCCTCCCCGAGGAATGACGCATCGAAATTGATACACTATTGATTTACACGAACGCGGATGATATTCAAGTCCCAGGAGTCGAGGAGAATTTTGATGACCGTCGTGCCCATAACATCACAGGATCTCGATGCCGCCGAGGTATCCTGGTTCGCCGCCCTGTGCTCAGACGACTACGCCTATCTCGGCGTCCCGGATGACGCGTTGAAGTCCAGCTGGGAACATTGCTCCGACATCGTCAGGCGCGCCGAGACGCTCGGTTTCCGCAACATCCTCTGCCCCTCGTCCTATCAGGTCGGCCAGGACACGCTGAGCTTCGCCGCAGCCGCCTCGCAAATCACAAACCGGATCAATCTGTTGGCTGCCATCCGCTGCGGCGAGATGCAGCCGATCATGCTCGCCCGCACGGTCGCCACGCTCGACCACATGCTGAAGGGCCGGTTGACGCTCAACGTCATCAGTTCCGATTTCCCCGGCGAAGTCGCCGACAGCGCCTTTCGGTATCGCCGCAGCCATGAGGTCGTGCAGATCCTCCGCCAGGCCTGGACCCGCGACACGATCGACCACGAGGGCGAGGTCTACAATTTCAAGGGTATCACCACCGAGCCCGCCCGCCCCTACCAGCAGAACGGCGGCCCGCTTCTCTATTTCGGCGGCTATTCGCCGGATGCGCTGGAGCTCTGCGGCGCCCAATGCGACGTCTACCTGATGTGGCCGGAAACCAGGGACCAGTTGGCCGAACGCATGAAGGCCGTCCATGCCCGCGCCGCGGCCCATGGGCGGACGCTGGACTACGGCCTGCGCGTCCACATGATCGTCCGCGACACGGAAAAGGAGGCCCGCGAATATGCGGAACACCTCGTCTCCAAGCTGGACGACGAATACGGCCAGCTGATCCGCAGCCGCGCCCATGACAGCACCTCGCTCGGTGTTTCGCATCAGGCGAAGGCCCGTGAACTCGCCGACAAGTTTGGCTACGTCGAACCTCACCTCTGGACCGGCATCGGCCGTGCCCGCTCCGGCTGCGGCGCGGCACTTGTCGGCTCCGCCGACCAGGTGCTTTCGGAAATCGAGGCCTACAAGAAGATGGGCATCCGGGCCTTCATCTTTTCGGGCTATCCGCATCTCGACGAAGCGGAACATTTCGGCCAGAAGGTGCTGCCCGAGCTCAAGACCTGTTCGCTGCCGCATGCCTATGGTCGCGTGCCGGCCGAGACACCCGCAACGCCGCTCGGCAACGGGAGACGACACTGATGGCCCCTCATCACCTGGATCGCATTCAACTTTCGCCCGATCTCCAGCTCAGCCGCCTCGTTTATGGCATGTGGCGGATCGGCGACGATGCCGATACCTCGCCGAAACATGTTCAGGCGAAGATCGAAGCCTGCCTGGCGCAGGCTATCACCACCATGGACCAGGCCGATATCTATGGCGGCTATACGGCGGAAGCGATTTTGGGCGGGGCGCTGAAAACCTCGCCTTCGCTGCGCGACAAAATCGAGATCGTCACCAAATGCGGCATCGTCGCGCCGGCTGGCCGCCACTCCGTCGTCCGTGGCAAGCACTACGATACGAGCGCTGCCCATATCACCGCTTCGGTCGAGGCCTCGCTGCGTGACATGGCAACGGACTATATCGATTTGCTGCTGATCCACCGGCCCGACCCGTTGATGGATCCGGACGAAACCGGCCCGGCGCTCGATGCACTGGTCGTATCCGGCAAGGTGCGTGCCGTCGGCGTCTCGAATTTCCGCCCCTGGGATTTTTCGCTGCTGCAATCCTCCATGGAGGCCGAACTCGTCACCAACCAGATCGAGATCAGCCTCCTCGCCTCCGAGGCATTCACCAATGGCGATCTCGCCTATCTGCAGGAGCGCAACATCGCGCCGATGGCCTGGTCACCGCTCGCCCGCGGCGGCATCTTCAAACCCGAACACCAGCCTCTGATGGCCGTACTTGAACGGGTAGCGGCAGAACAGGGCGTCGACGCATCGGCCGTGGCGCTGGCCTGGCTGCTGCACCATCCGGCAAACATTCTTCCGATCATCGGAACCAACAATATCGCGCGCATCGCGACGAGCGCGGACGCCTTGAAGGTTACCATCGATCGGCAGACCTGGTTCGAACTCTACACAGCCGCAACCGGAAAGCAGGTGCCATGATGATCACTGCCGACACCGCAAGCATATCCAGCGAACAGATCTTCGTTCCGGATGCATCGACCGCGCGGCATTATCGCAACGCGCTCGGGGCGTTCACGACCGGTGTGACTGTGGTGACGGCAACAACGCCGGATGGCCCGATCGGCATGACGGTCAACAGCTTCACCTCGGTGTCGCTCGATCCGCCGCTGGTTCTCTGGTCGCCGGCAAAGAGCTCGTCTCGTCATGGCGCCTTCACGACGGCGAACCATTTCGCCATCCATGTGCTCAGCGCCGACCAGGATCTGCTCAGCGCCCGGTTCACCCGCGGCGGTCTCGGCTTTGAGGAGCTTTGCTGGAACCTGAACCGTGAAGGCGTGCCGGTCATACCCGGCACGCTCGCCCGTTTCGAATGCGAGCTGTCCTCGATGCACGATGCCGGCGATCATACGCTGATCCTCGGCCGCGTGCTGCGTGCAGCCCACCGCGAAGGCGATCCGCTGTGTTTCTCCCGCGGCACTTTCGGCCGTTTCGCAAGCACCACCAGCCAGTAAACAATAAAATCCGGCATCGGAAATGTTGACCCGCGGGCGCGGTTGGGCCAAGTCAGTCTTGCGACAAACCAGCCAGGACCGACAGGGCAATCCATGACAATCATCAGACCGGAGATCAGCGCCCGCGCCGCAGCAGCGCCCCGCAGTGGCATTGGCGAAATCGTCACCTATGCCCGAGGCCGCGAAAACCTGATGCCGCTCTGGATCGGAGAAGGCGATCTGCCGACGCCCGATTTCATTACCCGCGCCGCCAGCGAAGCCCTGCTCGCCGGCGAAACCTTCTACACCTGGACGCAAGGGATTCCGGCGCTCCGCGAGTCGATCGTGCGTTATTACCAGCGGCACTATGGGCGGGACCTGTCGGTCGACAACATCTATGTCACCGGCTCCGGCATGCAGTCGATCGTGCTCGCCATCCAGACCGTCGCCTCCGCCGGCGACGAGATCGTTTACCTCTCTCCTGCCTGGCCGAATGTCGTCAACGCCATCGGTGTTTCGGAAGCCAAGCCGGTGACCGTCGAACTCGACTTTACCGACGGTCGCTGGGCGCTCGATATCGACCGGCTGGAGGCAGCGATCACACCGAAGACCAGCGCCCTCTTCATCAACTCGCCGTCAAACCCGACCGGCTGGACCGCGACGCATGACGACCTGAAGGCCGTCCTCGAACTCGCCCGCAAGCACGGCCTGTGGATCGTCGCCGACGAGATCTACGGCCTCTATTATTTCGAAGGCGCCCGCGCGCCTTCTTTCATGGACGTCATGGAGCCGGAAGACCGGATCATCTTCGCCAATTCCTTTTCGAAGAACTGGTGCATGACCGGCTGGCGGGTCGGCTGGATGGTCGCACCGGCGGAAATCGGCCAGACGCTGACCAACCTCATCCAGTATTCGACCTCGGGCGTCGCCCAATTCATGCAGAAGGGCGCGATTGCCGCTCTCGAACAAGGCGACGACTTCGTCCGCACCAATATCGAACGGGCGCGAAAATCCCGCGACATCCTCTGCGACGCGCTGATCGCCACCAACCGTGTGGAAACGCTGAAGCCTGCCGGCGCACTTTATGCCTTCCTGAAGATCGACGGTGTCACCGACAGCCGCGGGGAGGCGTTCAGGATCGTCGACAAGACCGGCGTCGGATTGGCGCCGGGAACCGCCTTCGGCCCGGGCGGACAAGGCTTCATGCGCGCCTGTTTCCTGCGCGATCCGTTGCAGGTCGAGGATGCCGCAAACCGGCTCAGCGACTATATCCGCAGCCGGTAATCCGCCGGAGCCATCGATCCGGGTGCCACATGACCAGAATTCTATTGATCCTTGTCGTCACTCTGGCGAGCTTCGGTCCCGCCCGTGCCGAGGATGCTGAAGTCGAACCCTGGGCCAAGGAAAAATGCATCCGCTACGAGCGCGCCTGGAACCGGGCCAAGGATTTCATTGGGCTCGAGGGCGTTAGCGCCGAGTTCATCAACGGCAACGAAAAGTTCATCGCCGATGGCTGTTCGAGCGGTGCGGACGTCTGCCCGCACACGCCCAAGGAGATTGAGCTCGCCAATGCGCTGACCATGGCGGCGATGAATTTCGGCACCGCGAGCAGTTTCCTGCCCTTCATCTGCCGCCAGCGGTAAGGGCTGCCGGCGATCAGTCCCCGAAATCCTCGGCTGCGGCGGAACGTCCGCCGGCAATGATCTCTCGTTTGCCGACATGGTTGGCGGGGCCGACCAGGCCTTCCTGCTCCATGCGCTCGACCAGCGATGCCGCGCGATTGTAGCCGACCGAGAGGCGGCGCTGGATATAGGAGGTCGAGCACTTGCGGTCCTTCATGACCACTTTGACGGCCTTGTCGTACAGTTCGTCGCTGTCGTCTCCGCCCATCGCGCTCTTGTCGAACACGGCTTCCTGGCTCGAAACGTCCTCGTCTTCCTCGGCGTCTTCATCCTCGGTAACCGTGCCGAGATAGTCCGGCCGGCCTTGGGTCTTCAGGTGGCGGACCACCAGTTCGACTTCGGCATCCGAGACGAACGGGCCGTGGACGCGGGAAATCCGCCCGCCGCCGGCCATATGCAGCATGTCGCCCTGGCCGAGCAGATGTTCGGCACCCTGCTCGCCGAGAATGGTGCGGCTGTCGATCTTCGACGTCACCTGGAAGGAGATGCGGGTGGGGAAATTCGCCTTGATCGTGCCGGTGATGACGTCCACCGACGGGCGCTGGGTCGCCATGATCAGGTGAATGCCGGCGGCGCGCGCCATCTGCGCCAGCCGCTGGATCGCGCCTTCGATATCCTTGCCCGCAACCATCATCAGGTCGGCCATCTCGTCGACGATGACGACGATGTAAGGCATCGGCGAGAGATCCATCTCCTGCTCTTCGTAGAGGATTTCGCCCGTCTGCCGGTCGAAGCCCGCCTGGACGCTGACGGAGATGACCTCGCCTTTTTCGCGGGCGCTTGCGGCACGCTGATTGTAACCGTCGATATTGCGCACGGCCAGGCGCGACATCTTCTTGTAGCGATCCTCCATCTCACGGACCGCCCATTTCAGCGCCAGGACGGCCTTCTTGGGATCCGTCACGACAGGAGTCAGCAGGTGCGGGATGCCGTCATAGACGGAAAGCTCCAGCATCTTCGGGTCGATCATGATCAGCCGGCATTCCTCCGGCCGCAGCCGGTAGAGAAGCGACAGGATCATCGTATTGATGGCGACCGATTTGCCCGAGCCGGTGGTGCCGGCGACAAGCAGATGCGGCATCTTGGCGAGCTCGGCGATAACAGGTTCGCCGCCGATCGTCTTGCCGAGGCAGAGCGCCAGCCGATGCTTGGTTTCCCAATAGTCCTCGCATTCGATAAGTTCGCGGAAATACACCGTCTCGCGCGTCGCGTTCGGCAGTTCGATGCCGATCACGTTGCGGCCGGGCACCACGGCGACGCGGGCCGACAGCGCCGACATCGACCGGGCGATATCGTCCGCAAGGCCGATGACACGCGAGGATTTGACGCCGGGCGCCGGCTCGAATTCATAAAGCGTCACGACCGGACCCGGCCGCACGTCGATGATCTCGCCGCGAATGCCGAAATCCTCGAGAATGCTTTCGAGCAGGCCGGCGCTCTGCTGCAGGGCATCCGGCTGCATCGCCTGGCCACGCTCGCCCTGCGGCTCCTGGAGCAGCGAGATCGGCGGGAACTCATATTCCGCATCCGCCGGCCGCACGGTCCGCGGACGTGCGATCTCGGGTTGGACGGGAGCCGGTTGCAGGGCAACAGGCTCCGCGGCCATGACCGGCGCGGATACAGGTACCTGCTGCGCGACAGGGGCAGGCACGGGTGCGACGACGACCGGTGTCTTGGTTTTCGCCACGCGCTGCGGAGCGGGCTGAACCGGTCCGGGCGTCTTGACCGGCTCCGGTCTCGGAGACGGCGCGACGACCACGGTCCTGGCAGCAGCCCTGCGCGGCACTTCGCGATAGAGATCCGTGACCGGAGCACCGGGTTGCGCCACGACGACGGGCAGGACCTGCGATTCAATCGGCCGGGCTTCGGCCTCGATGACATTTGGCCCTTCGAGTTCGAACGGCATCGCGTCCCAGAAGGCAAAATCGGAGATCGCGATGTCCTGGCGCGGCGCCACGAGAGGTGTTGCCTCCTGAACCGGTTCGGGCCGCGTGACGAGGACCGAATGCGTTTCCGGCACATGGTAACGCATGGTCGCGGCAAGCTGCTGCAGGCCCGCGATCTGTTCGAGCGGAGCGGCGGACGGTTGATAGGTTACCGGCGAATCATGAGTGGCAGCTGTCAGGAACACTTCGGACGGAATCACTTCGATCTCTTCGGCAACAGGCATATTGACCGGCCCTTCGGGAGCCTGTCCGGCATTCGCCTTGCGGGTGAGCACACTTTCGGGCGTGCGGGTGAACCGCACATTCGGCGCCAGTCGGAAAGCCGCCTGCCAAGGCGCCTGCTCCAGAACCGGTTGATTGAAATCCGCAAGGCTCTGCGCGGGACGAGGCTGCTGCGCCGCGTCGACGGCATCGTCTCCGGCGTTAGGGAGGTCAGAACTCTGGGGATGATTATTGCGTGAGAACTGCATGACAACCAGACGAGATACGGGAACGGCACATTCTCACAGGAAGTAGAAAATAAAGGTTAACCGGTTCTTTCCACGCGATGGATGATGGCACGATTTGATTAGCGGATTAGCAGGCTTGCCAAGATTGCTGCGCTGCGTCATTCCTATAAGGATGCCGGCACCCGATCTCACCATTCTGGTTATCGATGAAAATGCCATCCGCGCTTCCATTATCGAGGAAGGGCTGCGGGAGGCTGGGCATAGCAAAGTCACGGTCATCCACGAGGTCCAGGGCGTCGCGCGCATCATCGAAACATTGAAGCCGGACGTTATCGTCATCGATATCGAGAACCCCAATCGCGACATGATGGAGCATCTGTTCCAACTGACCCGCACCGTCAGCCGGCCGATCGCCATGTTCGTCGACCGTTCCGATACGGCCCTGATCGAAGCGGCGATGGATGCGGGCGTCTCGGCCTACGTGGTCGACGGGCTGAAGAAGGAGCGCGTCAAGGCGATCCTCGACATGGCGGTCAGCCGCTTCAACGCCTTCAGCCGGCTTCAGCGGGAACTCGCGGAGGCGAAGTCGGCGCTCGAGGAACGCAAGGTGATCGAACGCGCCAAGGGTATCCTCATGAAGATGCGCGGCCTTTCCGAAGAGGATGCCTTCGCTCTGCTGCGCCAGACGGCGATGAACGAAAAGAAGAAGATATCGGATATCGCCCAGAGCGTTGTGACTGCCGCGGGCTTGTTGATGTGATGATGTCGAGTACCGAAATGTCCGGGAGAAAGCCGGAGTGAACATGATGACCAAGACCGACCGATCCGGAAGCAATCTCGGCGCCCCTGCCCGCGCCGACGGTGAAGGGCCCAAAGTCCTGCGAGCCGGCTTTATTCCGCTGGTGGATGCATCCGTGCTGATCGCCGCCGCCGAATTCGGCTTTGCCGCGAAGGAAGGACTGACGCTCGATCTGGTCAAGGACGTTTCCTGGGCAAACGTGCGTGATCGCCTCGCCTTCCGCCAGTTCGACATCGCCCACATGCTGTCGCCGATGCCCGTCGCCTCGATGCTCGGCCTCGGCTCCAACCCCTCGCCAACCATCACGCCGTTTTCGCTCGGCCGCGGCGGCAATGCCATCACGCTCTCGACCCGCCTCTTCGACCGGATGCGCGAGACGGCCGGTCTTTCCGAGACTGCGGGAGCGCTGGAAAATGCCCAGGCCCTGGCAACCGTGATCCGCAGCATGAAGGCCAATGCCGAGACCCTGCCGACGCTCGGCATGACCTATCCGTTCTCTTCGCACAATTACGAATTCCGCTACTGGCTCGCCGCCGGCGGCATCGATCCGGACCGTGACGTCAAGCTTGTCGTCGTTCCGCCACCGCTGACATCGGATGCGCTGGCAGCCGGCGCTATCGACGGTTTCTGTGTCGGCGCGCCTTGGAACATGGTCGCCTCCGAACGCGGTGTCGGCCGCATCGTCGCCGCCAAGCAGGACATCTGGCCGTCGGCGCCGGAAAAGGTGATCGCCATGCGGCCGGAATGGGCCGAAAGCCATCCCGAAACCGTTTCCCGGCTCATCGTCGCGCTCGATGCCGCAGCCCGCTGGTGCGACAAGGCGGAGAACCATGATGCGCTGGCGGAAGTCCTGGCCGGCCCCCGCTTCATCGGCGCCCCGGTCAATATCATCCGTCACGTATTGTCCGGCGAATTCAGCCTCGACGCCAAGGGCAACCGGCGCGTCATCGCCGACTATTTCACCTTCCATCGCGGCTTTGCGAACTACCCGCGGCCAAGCCACGCATTGTGGCTCTACAGCCAGATGATCCGCTGGGGCCAGGTAGAGTTCAGCGAGGACGGTTTGGCCGCCGCGGCGGCAGCCTATCGTCCCGATCTCTATCGGACCGCGCTCGGCATCGGGCCGACGCAACCCGACATCGGCGTCGAAGGCGATCGCGACGGCGACCGCTTTATGGACGGCCATGTCTTCGACCCTTCCGAGGTTTCGACCTATGTCGAGAATTTCGCCGTCAGCAGCTCTCTCGCAATCCCCGCCGACCGCGACGAGGTCTGATCTTCCGAGATGTGCTGCACAGCAATTGCGCGCATTCAATTTAGCAACCGCACAAAAATATTGCAGTCGCACAGATTGCCGACAATTTAAGCCAAAAGTTTCATAGAAGAAATTCATTTCATTTTCAACGGCCTAGAAGATTACATCGGACTTGGCACGCCGCTTGCTTCTTCATAGTCGCCCCAGTCAATGGCGATTGGAGCAGATAAGCGCGCGATAAGCGCTTCCAGAGACATCGACGTCGCAAGGTTTTTGCTGCCCGGAAACTCCTCCCAGTTTCCGCAGGCGCAATCTCCAAGCGGCGTTTTTTTGTGCCTGAATTCCTAAGAACCAGCAGAGGGAACCTGCGCATGACCAAGATTTCGAAGACTGGGATTTTGACGAGCGGCATCACCCGCCGCAGCCTGATCAAGACCACAGCCACTGTCGCCCTCGTCGGCGCCGTCAAGACCGCATTCCCGTCCGGCGCCTTCGCAGCCGGGGCCGGCCCGGAAGTCAAAGGCATCAAGCTCGGCTACATCGCGCTCACCGACGCCGCCCCGCTGGTCATCGCCAAGGAAAAGGGTTTCTTCGACAAGCACGGCCTCCCCGATGTCGACGTCGCCAAGCAGGCTTCCTGGGGTGCGACCCGCGACAACCTCGTGCTTGGCGGTGCCGCCAACGGCATCGACGGCGCCCATATCCTTTCTCCGCTCCCCTACCTGATGCACACCGGCAAGGTGACCCAGAACAACAAGCCGGTGCCGATGGCGATTCTCGCCCGCCTCAACCTCGACAGCCAGGGCATTTCGGTCGCCAAGGAATATGCCGAGACCGGCGTGCAGCTCGATGCCTCCAAGCTGAAGGCGGCGTTCGAGAAGAAGAAGGCGGAGGGCAAGGAGATCAAGGCCGCCATGACCTTCCCGGGCGGCACCCATGACCTCTGGATTCGCTACTGGCTCGCCGCCGGCGGCATCGACCCCAACAAGGACGTCTCGACCATCGTCGTGCCGCCGCCGCAGATGGTGGCGAACATGAAGGTCGGCAACATGGACGTCTTCTGTGTCGGCGAACCCTGGAACGAGCAGCTCGTCAACCAGGGCATCGGCTTCACCGCCGCCACCACCGGCGAACTCTGGAAGGGCCATCCGGAAAAGGCGCTCGGCCTGCGCGCCGACTGGATCGAGAAGAACCCGAACGCCGCCAAGGCTTTGCTGATGGCTGTCATGGAGGCCCAGCAATGGTGCGAAAGCATGGACAATAAGGCGGAGATGGCCGAGATCCTCGGACGCCGCCAGTGGTTCAACGTGCCGCCGAAGGACGTCCTCGGACGCCTGAAGGGCGACATCAACTACGGTAACGGTCGCGACGTGAAGGGCACCAGCCTGTTCATGAAATTCTGGAGGGACAATGCCTCCTTCCCGTTCAAGAGCCATGACACCTGGTTCATGGCCGAGAACATCCGCTGGGGTTACCTTCCGGGTAATACCGACATCAAGGCGCTGGTCAACCAGGTGAACCGCGAGGACATCTGGCGCGATGCCGCCAAGGATCTCGGTGTCGCGGCAGCCGACATTCCGGCTTCCTCCTCGCGCGGCAAGGAAACCTTCTTCGACGGTAAGGTCTTCGATCCGGAAAACCCCTCGGCCTATCTCGACAGCCTTTCCATCAAGGCCGCGTCCTGATTTCCCCACCTCCGGCGCGTGGACGCACGCGCCGGCCTTTTCCCTTTCTAAGGAGCGCGCAGATGTCCGCCCTGGCAAAAAAAGAAAATGTTTCCGCAGTCGCTACCGCAAAGCCGGCAGCAACTATCGTCCCCTTTTCCGGCAAGCCCGTATCGAGGATCGATTTCAAGCAGATCGGCATGACGACACTGCGCAACGTCGTGCCGCCGGTTATCGTGCTGGCGCTGATCCTGCTCGTCTGGCAAGTCCTCTGTTCCGCGCCGAATGCCTCGCTTCCTTCGCCGCATGTCGTCTGGCAGCAAAGCTATGACCTGATCGTCTCGCCATTCTTCTACAACGGTTCGCAGGATATCGGCCTGGGGCTGCGCGTCCTCGTGTCGCTGCAGCGCGTCGCCTATGGCTTCGGTCTTGCGTCTGTAGCCGGGGTATTGATCGGCGCGATCATCGGCCAATCCGTCTGGGCTATGCGCGGGCTCGACCCGATCTTCCAGGTGCTGCGCACCGTGCCGCCACTCGCCTGGCTGCCGCTGTCGCTCGCCGCCTTCCAGGACTCGAACCCCTCTGCGATCTTCGTGATCTTCATCACCTCGATCTGGCCTGTCATCATCAACACCGCCGTCGGCGTGCGCAACATCCCGCAGGACTATCGCAACGTCGCGCAGGTGCTGCGGCTGAACCAGATCGAATTCTTCTTCAAGATCATGCTGCCGTCGGCCGCCCCGTACATCTTCACCGGCCTCAGGATCGGAATCGGCCTCTCGTGGCTGGCGATCGTCGCCGCCGAGATGCTGACCGGCGGCGTCGGCATCGGCTTCTTCATCTGGGATGCGTGGAACTCTTCGCGCCTGCCCGACATCATCGTTGCGCTCGCCTATATCGGCGTCGTCGGCTTCGCCCTCGACAAGCTGGTTTCCGCGCTCGGCAAGATCATCACCCGCGGCGCTTCGGCAAACTGAGGAGCGGACCATGAACGCCTATCTGAAGCTCGACCATATCGACAAACATTTCGACCGAGGCGGCAATCGCGCCGAGGTTCTGAAGGATATCAACCTGACGATCTCCAAGGCGGAGTTCGTCTCGATCATCGGCCATTCCGGCTGCGGCAAGTCCACGCTCCTCAACCTCATCGCCGGCCTGACACGCGTCTCGGCAGGTGCTGTCCTGCTCGAAAACCGTGAAGTCAACGCACCGGGTCCGGAACGCGCTGTCGTTTTCCAGAACCATTCGCTGCTGCCCTGGCTGACGGTCTACGAAAACGTCAACCTCGCCGTCTCAAAGGTCTTCGGCCGCACCAAGAGCCGGACCGAACGGCACGAATGGGTTATGGCCAATCTGGACCTCGTGCAGATGGCCCATGCCAAGGACAAGCGCCCATCCGAGATTTCGGGCGGCATGAAGCAGCGCGTCGGCATTGCCCGGGCACTCGCCATGGAACCGAAGATCCTGCTGCTCGACGAGCCCTTCGGCGCGCTGGACGCGCTGACTCGTGCCCACCTGCAGGACGCGGTCATGGAGATCCATTCGCGGCTCGGCAACACGATGGTGATGATCACCCACGATGTCGACGAGGCAGTACTGCTTTCTGACCGCATCGTGATGATGACCAACGGCCCGGCCGCCAAGATCGGCGAAGTGCTCGACGTGCCGATCCCCCGGCCGCGCAACCGCATCGAGCTTGCCTCGGACCGAACCTATCTCAAGTGCCGCGAGGCAGTGCTGAAATTCCTCTACGAACGCCACCGCTTCGTTGAAGCCGCGGAGTAAAAACCATGACAGAAAAACTCATCATCATCGGCAATGGCATGGCGCCGGGACGCATGCTGGAACACCTCTTCGAACAGGCGCCCGGCCGCTACGACGTCACGATCTTCAACGCCGAACCGCGCGTCAACTACGACCGCATCATGCTCTCGCCGGTGCTTTCCGGCGAAAAGAGCTTCGAGCAGATCGTCATCCATGGCGACGGCTGGTACATCGACCACGGGATCACCCTCTACAAGGGCCACAAGATCGTTGCGATCGACCGGGCGGCGAAGACCGTTACCTCCGATCACGGCGTCACTGAAAGCTACGACAAGCTGGTGATCGCCACCGGCTCGGTGCCGTTCATCATCCCGGTACCGGGCAAGGACCTGCCGGGCGTCATCACCTATCGCGACCTCGACGACGTCCAGGCCATGCTTCTCGCCGCCCAGTCGCGTGAAAAGGCGATCGTCATCGGCGGCGGTCTGCTCGGTCTCGAAGCGGCAGCCGGTCTTGCCCAGCGTGGCATGGACGTGACCGTGCTGCACGTGATGCCGACGCTGATGGAGCGCCAGCTCGATCCGGCCGCCGGTTACCTGCTGCAGAAGGCCGTCGAAGAACGCGGCATCAAGGTGATCTGCAAGGCCAATACCAAACAGATCATCGGCAATGGCAAGGTCGAGGGCGTCGAACTCGACAACGGCACGATCATCCCGGCGACCCTGGTGGTCATGGCCGTCGGCATCCGCCCGAGCGCAGGCCTCGCCAAGGAAGCAGGCCTTGCGGTCAATCGCGGCATCGTCGTCGATGCGGGAATGCAGACGTCTGACGGCGACATCTATTCAATCGGCGAATGCGCCGAAGTCGGCGGCATGGTCTATGGCCTCGTCGCACCGCTCTACGAAATGGCCCGCATCGCGGCATCGCATCTGGCAGGCGATACGAAGCCGGCCTTCGTGCATTCCGACACGCCCACCAAACTCAAGGTCACCGGCATCGACCTCTATTCGCTCGGCGACTTCGCCGATGGCGACGATCGGCAGGAAATCGTGCTGCGCGATGCCACCGCCGGCATCTACAAGCGCCTCGTCCTGAAGGACAACCGCATCATCGGCACGGTTCTTTACGGCGAGACCTCAGACGGCGCCTGGTTTAACGACCTGAAGAAGAAGGCGACCGATATCTCGGAGATGCGCGACACGCTGATCTTCGGCCAGGCCTACCAGGGAGGGTCCCCGTTGGACCCTATGGCGGCCGTTGCAGCCTTGCCGGATGATGCAGAAATCTGCGGCTGCAACGGCGTCTGCAAGGGCAAGATCACCTCGACCATTACCGCCAAGGGCCTGACATCGCTCGACGACGTGCGCGCCCACACCAAGGCTTCCGCCTCCTGCGGCACCTGCACCGGCCTCGTCGAACAGCTGATGGCTCTGACGCTTGGCGACGCCTACAACCCGAAGGCCGTGCAGCCGATGTGCACCTGCACCGAACTTGGCCACGACGACGTCCGCCGCCTGATCAAGGCGAAGGGCCTGAAGACCATCCCCGCGGTCATGCAGGAACTGGAATGGAAGACCTCCTGCGGCTGCGCTAAATGCCGCCCGGCGCTCAACTATTACCTCGTCTGCGACTGGCCGGATGAATATGCCGACGATTACCAGTCGCGCTACATCAACGAACGCGTCCACGCCAATATCCAGAAGGACGGCACCTATTCCGTCGTGCCGCGGATGTGGGGCGGCGTCACCAACTCGAACGAACTGCGCGCCATCGCAGACGTCGTCGACAAGTTCGAGATCCCGATGGTGAAGGTCACCGGCGGCCAGCGTATCGACCTTCTCGGCATCGAGAAGGAAGACCTGCCTGCCGTCTGGGCCGATCTGGGCAAGGCCGGCTTCATCTCCGGCCAGGCCTACGCCAAGGGCCTGCGCACCGTGAAGACCTGCGTCGGCTCCGATTGGTGCCGCTTCGGCACGCAGGATTCGACCGGCCTCGGCATCCGCATCGAGAAATTCATGTGGGGCTCGTGGACACCGGCCAAGCTGAAAATGGCGGTCTCCGGGTGTCCGCGCAACTGTGCGGAAGCGACCTGCAAGGACATCGGCGTCATCTGCGTGGACTCGGGCTTCGAGATCCATTTCGCAGGCGCTGCCGGCCTCGACATCAAGGGCACCGAAGTGCTCGGCCTAGTGAAGACCGAGGACGAGGCGCTCGAATACATCGTCGCACTCACGCAGATGTACCGCGAACAGGGTCGTTATCTCGAGCGCATCTACAAATGGGCGAAGCGCATCGGCCTCGACGAAATCCGCCGGCAGATCATGACCGATACGGAGAAGCGCCAGGCCTATTACGAGCGCTTTGTCTTCTCCCAGAAATTCGCCCAGGTCGATCCCTGGTCGGAGCGTGTCTCCGGCAAGGACAAACACGAGTTCCGGCCGATGGCGACAGTCGGTTATTCGCATGCAGCCGAGTGAGGAGATGGACATGAACTGGATCGCAATCGGCAAGCTGACCGACATTCCGCTCCGCGGCGCGCGCTGCGTGAAGACGCCCCAAGGCAAGATCGGCGTGTTCCGCACCGCCGAAAACCAGGTCTTCGCCATCGAAGATCACTGCCCTCACAAGGGTGGACCGCTCAGCCAGGGCATCGTGCACGGCACCTCGGTGACGTGTCCACTGCACAACTGGGTGATCTCGCTCGAAACCGGCAAGGCGCTCGGCGCCGACGAAGGTTCGGTCCGGACCATCCGGCTCGAACTGCGCGGCGAAGACATCTTCATGGCACTCGAAGAACAGCTGGCCGCAGCCGAATAATCGGCGCGGCCATTTCAAACGACTACGCTCTAGGGAGACGAGAAAAAAATGTCCTATGTCACACCAACGGAATTCGTGACGAAGATGATCGACGCCGGCGAGGCGAAGATTTTCATGTCCACGCGCGACACCCTGATCCGGGCTTTCATGGCGGGCGCAATCCTTGCGCTTTCCGCCGCCTTCGCCGTCACCATCACGGTGCAGACCGGCAACGCTCTCGCCGGTGGCATCCTCTTCCCGGTCGGCTTCTGCCTTCTCTACCTCATGGGCTTCGATCTCCTGACGGGCGTCTTCACGCTTTCACCGCTCGCCCTGATCGACAAGCGGCCGGGTGTGACCGCCAGCGGCGTGATGCGCAACTGGACGCTCGTCTTCGTCGGCAATTTCGCCGGCGCCTTCCTTGTTGCGGTGATGATGGCGATCATCTTCACCTTCGGCTTCAGCGAGGCACCAAACGAAGTCGGCCAGAGGATCGGTCATATCGGCGAAGGCCGCACGCTCGGTTATGCGGCGCACGGCGCGGCGGGCATGCTGACGCTCTTCGTCCGCGGCGTTCTCTGCAACTGGATGGTTTCGACCGGCGTCGTCGCGGCGATGATGTCGACCTCGGTGTCCGGCAAGGTCATCGGCATGTGGATGCCGATCATGCTGTTCTTCTACATGGGTTTCGAACATTCCATCGTGAACATGTTCCTGTTCCCTTCCGGCCTGCTGCTGGGCGGCAAGTTCTCGTTCATGGATTACATGATCTGGAACGAAATCCCGACCGTCATCGGCAATCTTGTTGGCGGCCTCACCTTCGTCGGCCTCACCCTCTATTCGACCCACGGCCGCAAGAAGAGCAAGCAGAGCGTTCCGGCTGGCCATATCGGCAATCCTGCCGGCGTTCCGGCGGAGTGAACCGATGGGGGCGGGCCTTCTGGAAACGGAAATGCAGGCGGGTGGAAACACCACCAGGACGACCTGCCCCTATTGCGGCGTCGGCTGCGGCGTCATCGCCACAGTGGCGGACAACGGCGCCGTGACGGTCAAAGGCGATCCGGAACACCCGGCCAATTTCGGCCGGCTCTGTTCCAAGGGATCGGCACTGGCGGAAACCGTGGATCTCGACGGTCGGGTACTCGTCCCCGAGATCCTCGGCCGGCAGACGGATTGGGACGAGGCGCTCGATCTCGTCGCCGAAAAATTCTCGAAAACCATTGCCGAACACGGACCGGATTCCGTTGCCTTCTACGTCTCCGGCCAGTTGCTGACCGAAGACTATTACGTCGCCAACAAGCTGATGAAGGGCTTCATCGGCTCGGCAAATATCGACACCAATTCCAGGCTTTGCATGTCTTCGTCCGTCGCCGGCCACCGCCGCGCTTTCGGATCCGATACCGTTCCCGGCACCTACGAGGACATCGAACTCGGCGATCTGGTCATTCTCACCGGCTCCAACCTCGCCTGGTGCCATCCGGTGATCTATCAGCGGCTTGCAGCGGCCAAGACCGCACGGCCGGGCATGAAGATCGTCGTCATCGATCCGCGCCGGACGATGACCTGCGACATTGCCGACCTGCATCTGGGCATCCGGCCGGATGGCGACGTGGCGCTGTTCATGGGCCTGCTCGCCCATCTGGCGCAAAGCCCGGCGATCGACCAGAACTATATCGCCGCACATACGCAAGGATTTGGCGAAGCCTTTGCTGCCGCTGCCGCGCTTTCCTTCACCGAATTGATGGAGCGGACGGGCCTGCCGGCGATACAGCTTCGCGAGTTCTTTCACCTGTTCGAGACGACGGAAAAGGTCGTCACCTGCTATAGCCAGGGCGTCAACCAGTCGGCGTCGGGGACGGACAAGGTCAACGCCATCATCAACTGCCATCTGGCGACCAGCCGCATCGGCCGGCCGGGCACGGGACCGTTTTCGCTGACCGGCCAGCCGAATGCCATGGGCGGCCGCGAGGTCGGCGGTCTCGCCAACATGCTCGCCGCCCATATGGCGATCGAAAGCGCGGACGATCGGGACCGGGTGCAGCGTTTCTGGGCCTCGCCGCGGATCGCCGAAAAGCCGGGCCTGAAGGCCGTCGACATGTTCCGCGCTGTTGCCGACGGGCGGATCAAGGCGCTGTGGATCATGGCCACCAATCCGGTCGTTTCGATGCCGGATGCCGATGCGGTTGAGGCCGCCATCAAGGCCTGTCCTTTCGTAGTTGTCTCCGACATTCTTCGGGACACCGACACGGCCCGCCACGCCCATGTCCTGCTGCCTTCGGTCGGCTGGGGCGAAAAGGACGGCACCGTCACCAATTCGGAACGCCGCATCTCCCGCCAGCGCTGGTTTCTGTCCGCGCCCGGCGAGGCCAAGGCCGATTGGTGGCAGATGGCAGAGGCCGGCAAGCGCATGGGCTTTGCCGGTTTCGATTATAAATCTGCGGCTGAGATCTTCGCCGAACATGCGGCACTTTCGGCCTTCGAGAACGAGGGCAGCCGGGATTTCGATATCGGAGCGTGTGTCGAAATCGGCGAAGAGGGATACGATGCACTGACGCCGTTCCAATGGCCTGCTCCGCTGGGAGATACCCCCCTCTGGCCTGCCGGCCATCTCCCCCTCAAGGGGGGAGATCACAAGCGGCAGGATCGTCGCTTCCAAAGAAACGAGACGGCCTGCTCGACGGATGATTTTGGACAAAGAGTTGGCGCCCAGCCGATCTCCCCCCTTGAGGGGGAGATGGCCGGCAGGCCAGAGGGGGGTAGCGACAAGCGCTTCTTCGCCGATGGCGGCTTCTATCACCCAGATCGTAGGGCACGTTTCATCGCCGTCCAGGCGCCGGCCACCGACCGCACCAATGAACAATACCCGCTGACGCTGAATACCGGCCGCATCCGCGATCACTGGCACACGATGACGCGAACGGCGAAAAGTGCCAGGCTTTCCGGCCATATCGCCGAGCCCTTTGCGGAGCTCCATCCGCGCGATGCGATGGAACTCGGCATTCGCGGCGCCGGCCTGGTCGAACTCGAAAGCCCGCACGGCAAGGCAATCGTCCGGGCGCTGGTCACGGAACGCCAGGCCCGTGGAAACGTCTTCGTGCCGATGCACTGGAACGACCAGTTCGCCGCAAAAGCCCGCATCGATGCGCTGGTCGCACCCGTCACCGACCCGTTTTCCGGCCAACCGGCTTCGAAGAATGTCGCGATTGCCGCCCGGCCATTCGCTACTTGTTTCTACGGCTTTGCCGTTTCCGCCTTGAAACCCTTGAACCCGCAGGCGGATTATTGGGCGCTCGCCAAGGCTGATGGCGGCTGGCGGATCGAGCTGGCGTTCGCGGACCCGGTCGAGGACTGGGTGGCCTGGTGCCGGGCAGCATTCGGCATCCCGGCCGAGATCGAGCCGCTCGGTTATGCCGACCATCAGTCCGGCGACCTGCGCCTCGCCTTCTTCGACGGCGGAAAGCTGCTTGCCGCACTTTTCCTCGCGAACCAGCCCGTCGCCGTCGCCCGCAACTGGGCAATCGGCCAACTTGCCGCCGAACACGCCGACTTGCGCAAGCGCTTTGCGATCGTCGCCGGGCGCCCCGGGGCCGACCAGCCCGATCCCGGCGCCACCGTCTGCTCCTGCTTTTCGGTCGGCGTCAACCGGATCATCGGCGCGGTCAGGACCGGCTGTCACAGCGTCGAGGCCGTCGGAAAAGCAACCAATGCCGGTACCAATTGCGGCTCCTGCCGCGCTGAAATCAGGGGGATCATCGATGGATGTCTTGCAGCAGCCGCGGAATGAAGCATCTCCTGATCGTGGTGCCCGCATGGCGCCGCTTGCGAAGCTCCCGGTCTTCTGGGCGCTCGAAGGCAGGCCCGTCATCGTTGCCGGTGGGTCGGATGCGGCTGCCTGGAAAGCCGAGCTGCTTGCCGCCTGCGGCGCCAATGTGCATGTCTATGCGGATAGACTGTCCGAGACCTTCGAAAAGCTGATCGAACGCGGGGCGGAACATCCGCAGGGCCGCTTTATCCATCATCCGAAGGTGTGGGACCCTTCGATTTTCGAGGCCGCAGCGATTGCGATTGCGGATTGCGAGGATGAGGCCGAGGCGCAGGCGTTTTTCAATGCTGCCCGCGCGGCCGGCGTGCCGGTCAATGTCATCGACAAACCCGCCTTCTGCCAGTTCCAGTTCGGTTCGATCGTCAACCGCTCACCGGTCGTCGTATCCATCTCGACCGATGGCGCGGCGCCGATCCTGGCGCAGGCGATCCGCCGCCGTATCGAAACCCTGCTGCCAGCCTCGTTGAAAAGCTGGGCGGAACTCGCCCAATCGCTCAGGGAAAAGATCAACGACCGCCTGGCGCCCGGCCCGCAGCGAAGAGCCTTCTGGGAACGTTTCGTGGACCGCGCCTTCGGCAGCGAACCGGGATCGGGCAGCGAAGCCGCTATCCTCGCCGATGCCGGCCGCGTCGCATCCTCGGCCCAGAAGGGCCGTGTCACCCTTGTCGGCGCCGGCCCCGGCGATGCCGAACTTCTGACGCTGAAGGCGGTGCGTGCGCTGCAGGCGGCCGACGTCATCCTGTTCGACGATCTCGTCTCCGACGAGGTGCTGGAGCTCGCACGCCGCGAGGCGAAACGCATGCTGGTCGGAAAACGCGGTGGCCGGGTAAGCTGCCGCCAGGAAGACATCAACGACATGCTGGTGAAGTTCGCCAAGGCGGGCAAACGCGTCGTCCGCCTGAAGTCCGGCGATCCGATGGTCTTTGGCCGTGCCGGCGAAGAGATCGCCTGCCTGGAACGAGAAGGCATCCCCGTCGACGTGGTGCCGGGCATCACTTCGGCGAGCGCCATGGCATCGCGGCTCGGCGTGTCGCTGACCCATCGCGACCATGCGCAGGGCGTTCGTTTCGTCACCGGCCATTCGCGCAAGGGCGTGCTGCCGGACAATCTGGACTGGAAAAGCCTCGCCGATCCGAAGACCACGACCATCTATTACATGGCGGGACGCACGGCGGGAGAGATCGTCAGCAAGCTGACAGACGCCGGCATGACGCCCGACATGCCGGTGGTGATCGTCAGCGCGGTGACCCGGCCGAACGAGCGGCGTTGGGCCGGACGGCTGAGCGACATGGCTGCGGCCATGGCAGAGATCGGTATCGACGAACCCGTGCTGATCGGCATCGGCCACGTATTTCGCAAGGTCGATTTCGGCGACTGCACGCAGTGGAACGACCAGGCCGCAGCAAGCGCCTGACGGAAAAGGGGCGGTAAAAACCGCCCCTTGAATCACAGATCAACTGAATCACAGGCTTATCGAGGCGCAGAGGCGGACCCGTCCTTGTAATAGGAGACGTAGCTGCTGTGCAGCCGCTCCGGCGCGCCCGGATCCGCATAGCGGTGCAGCTCCGACATCTCTGTCTTGTTGAGGATCACGCCCACCGTTTTCGAGGCGATCTGCGGTTCGGACCGGATCACCGACTGCACCGCCTTCGCAGGCGTCACGCCCCATTCGGTAACGAAGACGAAACCATCGACATAGGGCTCGAAGGCCTTCGCATCGATAACCGGGAGGAGCGGCGCCAGATCGACGACGATGACGTCGAACGTATCCTTGATGCTTTCGAGGAAATGGCTCATGCCGGAAGAAGCGAGGAGCTCGCTCGTATGGGCAAGCTGCTTGCTACGCGTCGTCATCGGCAGGATCGTCAGGCGCGACCGGCGGTCGACCCGCGCGGCATTGGTCCATGGCGTCTGCTGGAGCACCACCTCGACCAGTCCGACTTCCGGTTCGGAGGCCAGCATGCGGCTGAGGCCCGGATTGCGCAGGTCGGCGTCGATCACCAGCGTGCGAACGCCCGTCGAGGCGATCAGTCCGGCGAAATTGGCGGCGACCATGGATTTGCCTTCGCCCGGCAGGCAGGAGACCACGCCGATCACCCGGCACTTCCGCTCCTGCAGCATGATATCGCAGGCAAGCTTGGCATTGCGTAGCGTCTCGGCGAATTGAGACCGCGGCGCCTCGACCGCGACCCGCATCAATCGGCGGAACGAGATCGGGTTGCCGGGAGGCGCTCCGGCCGCCTCGGCCTCAGTTGGTGGCGGTGGCGGCGCGTCCTCCGCGAAGGCACCGCTGACCTTCGGCAGGTAGCCGAGGAAGCGAAGGCCAAGCTTCTCCTGCACATCGTCGCCGGTCCGGAAGAACCGCTCGCGGAATTCCAAGAGCGTTGCCGCCGCGCCGCCGATCAGCAGGCCAAGCACGACGGAGAGCGCCATGGTCAGCGTCTTGCGCGGGCTGGACGGGGCAGTCGGCAGGCCAGCGTCAGAGATCACGCGAGCCTTGGCGATCGGGAAGGATTGCCGTTGTGTTGCCTCTTCGAAACGACCGAGGAAGGATTCGTAGAGCGTCTTCAGCGCCGCCGCCTTCTGCTCCAGTTCGCGCAGCTGGACCATCGAGACATTCGCCTCCGAATTGCGGCCCGCAACCCGGTCGATGCTCTCACGCAGCGATTTTTCGCGCGAACTCGCCACTTCGAACACGTTGCGGAAGCTGCCCGTCAACTGCTGCAGCTCGCGATAAATCTGCTGCGCGAGTTCGCTCTTTTCCGTCTTGAGCGCGACCGCCTGCGGATGGTTCGCGCCGAACTGCTGGATGATGCCCTGCTCGCGGTCGGAAATGTTGATATACCGCTTGCGGAGGTCCTGAATGACCGTGTTGTCCGTATCGCGAGCCGAAACGACTGCGTTCTGAACGGCCGCGTCAGGCCCCTTGTCGATGATCGCCTGATATTGGTTGTAGCGTGCCGAAGCGGTTGCCGCATCGGCCTGGGCGACGATCAGCTGGCTGTTGAGATCCGAAAGCTGCTGCGTCGACAGGAGTTCGCCGCGCGGCGAAACCAGACCGTGTTGGGTCTTGAATTGCTCGACGGCAAGCGAGGCCTGCTGCGAGCGGGTGTTGAGGTCGTTCAACCGTTCCTGCAACCAGAGCGAAGCCCGCTCCGTCGCATCGAAATTGGCGTTCAGCTGTTCGGTCAGATAGGATTCCGCATAGGTCCGCGTGATCAGCGCGGCAAGTTGCGGGTCTGGCGAACGAATGGACAGAGCGATCACCGAGCTGCGGCCGACACGCTCCACAGTCAGCGATTGCTGCAGAACGGCCGCCGCTTTTTCGACCCGGCCCATCCTGACATTCTCCTCGGAAGGCGGTGGGCTGCCGGGCGTCAGAAGCGCAACGACACTGCGGATGGCGCCCTTGGCAAGATCGACGGGCGACTGCGGCGGGTTGACCACCGCCTCGTTCTGATCGAGCTTGGCCTTGTCGACCACCCTTACCGCCAAGGCCTTGGATTTCAGGATCTCGACCGCACTCGACATGCGATTGTCGATCTGCTGGGCCGTCTGACTGTCCTGAGGGTCGTCGGCGTAACGCGAAAGGTTATCATCGATCAGTATCTGCGTCAGCGCAGTATAAATCGGCTGCGCCATCACGAGGTAAACCCCGGCAAGGACAACCGTCACAACGAGGCACACGACGATGACGCCCGAACGACGGATCGCCGCTGCCCAGAGCTTATCGAGATCGATGAATGTGTCGTGATCCCGCGTTTCGCTCGGAAATATCGTTCTCGGTCTGAAGTTTACCTGATCCATAGGGCTCGCTTTCTGGAGCTTTGGGGGACGGATGGCGGAACCGCCGCCATCCGCCTCGTATGACTTGAATGCGCGTCAGGCGGCCTTGACCCGCGTTTCGTGCGACATCAGCAATTCCTTGATGGAGGCGTAAATCTCGGCCCCCATGTCCTGGCGAAGCATGGCGAAGGCGACATTCGCCTCGATGAAGCCGCGCTTGCTGCCGCAATCGAATGTGCGTCCCTGATAGGGATGCGCATGGAACGGCTGGACCTGCGCAAGCTTGTGCATGCTGTCCGTCAGCTGAATTTCGTTGCCGGCGCCGCGTTCCTGCCGGGCCAGCAGTTCGAAGATTTCCGGCTGCAGAATATAGCGCCCATTCAGGTAATAATTGGACGGCGCCTCGGCAGGTTTCGGCTTTTCGACCATTTCCGTCACCTCGAAACCGTGCGGCACGCTGTGGCCGACCCCCACGATGCCGTAGCTCGACGTCTCTTCGGGTGCGCATTCCTCGACCGCGAAGACATTGCCGCCGACTTCTTCATAGAGATCCATCAGCCCCGCCATGCAACCCTGCGAACCGTAGGAGACCATGTCGGGCAGAAGCAGTGCGAAGGGTTCGTTGCCCACCAGTTCGCGGGCGCACCAGACCGCATGACCAAGCCCGAGCGGCACCTGCTGGCGCGTATAGCTGACGGTGCCGGCGACCGGCAGCATCTTTTCGAGCTGGGTAACCTGGACCGTCTTGCCCGAGCGGGTCAGCGTCGCGACGAGTTCCGGCGCGCTGTCGAAATAGTCTTCGATCGCGGTTTTGTTGCGGCTGGTCACGAAAATGATGTTCTCGATTCCCGCCTGCATGGCTTCGTCGACCGCGTATTGTACGACGGGCCGATCGACGATCGTCAACATCTCCTTCGGCATGGCCTTGGTGGCCGGCAGGAACCGAGTGCCGTTGCCTGCGACGGGTATCACCGCCTTTCGAACTGGTCTTTTCATGTCCATTCCTTCGTCCTTTCTGAGGGCGCCCCGCCCTATTGATCGGATTTTCAGTTGACGTCGGCCGTTTTCACCAGCCGACGCATGCGAACGGCGATCGGCATGCGCAGAAGTCGGAGCGCACGTGGGTTTTCGATTGCCGTTTTCAGGAAGCCGCCGACGGAACCCTTCTTGATTTCGTCGACGAGCGTGAGAAATGAGCCCGCTTCAAGGATGCTGCGGGTGCGCCTGCGTTGGGCAGCCGAGGCTTTCGCATCCAGCTTGTAGCGGGCGAGAAAAGCGCTGTCGGAGGCCAGCATCGCATCCAGATGGCTTTGCTCCAGGACGCGCGAGATCGAACCCTGACGCAGGTGATAGACATATCCGATCTCCGGCACGATCGCGCATCGCGCACCGCTCGCCAAGGCGGAAGCAAGCAGCAGATAGTCCTCGCCGATCCGCAGCGCCTCGTCGAAGCGCAGCCCGTGCTCGACGAGAAATACGCGTTCGAAGATCGGCTTCATGTAGCCGAAGTTGAAGGTCGACTGGAAAATCACGTTCGAGCCGATGAAATCGGCAAGCGTCAGCATCGACCGCTGCCTGAGCGCCTCCTTTGAGAACATCTCATAAGGCTCGCCGGCATCGAACGGGATGACATCGAGATTGTCGACGACGATCTGCGCCTGCGCGTTCTCGGCCCGCTCCAGCATGGCCAAAAGCCTGGTGGGGTAGACCGTGTCGTCGGAATCGAGAATGGCGACCCAACGGCCCCTGGCCGCGGCAAGTCCGGCATTTCGAGCCGCAGCCGGTCCGCCGTTCACCGCCTGGGCGATCAGCCTGACGCGGTGATCCGAATAAGCCCCCGCGATGGCTCGCGTCCCATCGGTCGAGCAATCGTCGACGACGATCACTTCGAGCGTCACGCCGATCTGCGCAAGCGCGCTGTCAATCGCACGCGCGAGCGTCTCCTCGGCGTTGTAAGCCGCAATCACGAAGCTCACGTCGGGCTGGAAATCCGGGGCCTGCAGATCATGCATCGTCATGTGGCTTCGGCGGCTCCGTATTGGCGAATCTCTCGGACGCCGAGCGTGCCCGTGACGGCGCCGGCATGGAGTGCCGCACGAAGGGCGTAGCGAACGCGGGTAACCGGCGAGGCAATGGTTGCCACCGTCACCGCCAGACAATAACCGAGCTTCAGCATCGCGAGACCGGTCTGCTTGAGGCGGCCGAGACCGGAGTTCTTGGCGGCGAGAATGCGTCCATGTGTCTGTCCGGAGCGGAACCGGCGCTTGGCAAGCCAGGAAAAGCTTGCCCGCTTTTCTGGTACCAGTTCCTCGATCACCGCATCCGGCGCAAATTCGATCCTCCCGCCGGCATCGGTCAAAGCGGTGAAGAAATGTGTATCCTCGCCGCCGCTTTGGCCGAGTGAGAGCGCAAACCTGCGGCCTGCGACGACCGGTGAGCGCAAATGGAGGAGGACGTTACAGGTATAACCGGTCCTAATCTGCCCGCCGACCCAGACAGGCATCGTCGAGTGGAAATCGCCATTGCGCATCCAGCTGGCGCTTTGCGATCCGTAGACGGCTCGAACCGGGCCGAGAACGGCGTCTGCCCCCGTGCTCCTCGCCATCGCCATCAGTCCGGCCAACCATTCAGGTTCCGCCGTCTCGTCGTCGTCGATGAAGGCGAGGTAATCCGCATCGCTTTCGGCGAGGCAGGCATTGCGGGCGATCGAGATATTCGACTTCGGGCAATGCACGTAGCGGATCGGGAACGGCGAACGCGCCCGCAAACCATCCACCAGCCCGCTTGCGCTCGGGCTCGCATCGTTATCGGCAACGATCAGGCGCAATTCCGCGCCTGCCGGGACGGCTATCCCGAAGAGCGAGATCAGCGTCTCGGCCAGCTCCGGCCGCCGATAGGTGCAGATGCCGATATCGATGCGGACCGGCTTTTCCTCTGCCGTCATCAAGCGATCCTCCGCGGCCGGATGCCGATCAGCTCCAGCCAGAAGCCGGCCGACCAGGCGAAATGCATGATCATCGCCGAAAGCGAGGCAAGCGGGCCGTAAGGGTTCTTCTGCCCTACCGCGAGCCAGAAACCGTAACCGATGCAGGCCGCGGCCCAGACGACCATCGGCACCGCCGCCCACCAATAGAGAAGTGCAAGCAGCGCCGCGACGACGACCGGCGCGACTGCAAGCGGGATCGCTTGCCGGAGCTTTGGAATGGTACGATGCTTGACGAGGTTCTTCGCCCGGCCCCGGCCATAGGCGAGATATTGCCGGAACAGCGCCGAGGCGGTCGAGCGCGGATAATAGGTCATGTAGGTCTTGCCGGTCATCCAGATGCGGAAAGCGCCCGCGCGCAGCCGGAAGTCCAGTTCCGCATCCTCGTTGTGACTGAAACTCTCGTCATAGCCGCCAACGGCCCGGAAGGCCGAAATCCGCATCAGCGCGTGGTGGCCATGATCGACCCACTCGCCGCCGCCGCCGGCGCGATGTTTCGAACCGCCGTTTCCAAGCTTCGAGTTCTGCGCCACCGCAGTTGCCTTCTGGAAAGTGCCGAAGCCGATCGTCTCCATGCCGACGACGACGGAGTCGGCGTCCATTTCGACGGCCTCCTGCAGAAGCGTCCGGCAGTAATCGTCCGGATAATCCCCATGCGCATCAATGCGGATGAGAAAGTCCCGATCCTCGCCGAACCGGTCGACGGCGAGGTTGATGGCCGCACTCTGGATACGCTTGCGATTTCCGATCAGCATGAGGTCGCGGATTTCCGGAATAAGGTCCTGGACGATGTCCGGCGTGCCGTCCTGGCTGCCGCCGTCGGCGACAACGATCAGCATGTCCATGTCGCCGCGCTGGCCGTTCAGCTTATGCAGCAACGGCGCGATCGTCGCCGCTTCGTTGAGGCATGGGATCACCAGAAGCGTCCGGATTTCGGACATCTGGGCATTGGAGTGAGAACGCAAAACCATACTCCACCTCACGATTGCGCGGTTGAAATAGCCGGCATTTCGGCCGGCGACGGGACGTTGGGATGCAGGGCGGAGAGCCGCGAAACAAGAGCACGGCATTCCGCCGGTCCGGTCACCCACTGACAGCGCTCGACGGCCGCAAGCCGGGAAAAAAGGTCGACGTAGCGCGCTTCCGTCATCTCACCGAACAGCGCTTCGAGCGTCTGCGGCGTCACGTGATTGCGCACCAGGCCAATGCCTCGCTTGCCGACGAAACGGCCGGTCTCCGTGCCGGCAAGCGCGATCGGCACCGCTCCGTAAAGCCCGCCTTCGTAAAGGCGGTTCGGCAGCAGCCAGCTGGAATTCAGCCCCTCCTCGAAGAAATCGATCGCCCAAGTGAACTGCACGTCGCCGTAGATCGCAGCGAGATCCTCCGGATTGCGGTAGGCACCATGGAATTCGACATGTGGGGCGGCCGCGACCGCCGCATCGAAATCGTCGAATTCGCTGTAGGCGGGGCGGCCGCGTAATACGATCTCAACCTTGCCGTCCATGCGGGCCGCAAAATCGATCAGTATATCGAGCGACTTGCGGCAACGGATCGCTCCGAACCAGCCGATCCGCCAGGGCTTGCCCGGTTCCGGCGGACGGGGCAGGGTTGGCTCGGACACCGGTTCCGGCTCGAGGGCGAGCACCTTGTTTTCCAGAAGCAGAATCGGAAGGTCGAGGCCTGAACGCGGCTTGAAGAAATTATCCACGAACGCCGGGGAACTGGTGATCAGCAGGCTCGCCCGGCGGCCGAAGAACCGCTGCGCCTGGCGCATCAGACGACCCTTCATCCCCTCGTCGAGAAGCAGGCGGTGAATATCGAGGCATTCGTAAACGACAGGAATCCGGCGGCTGAACATGGACGCAGCACGTCCGGCAAACGCCAGCGTCTCCAGGTTGCGGGCGATGATGATGTCGGGCACGGCGATACCGGCCAGCGTCCGCTTCAGCCTCATGCGCGCGGCAAGAACCGCTCCGATGCGCTGCGCAAAACGCCCGTCCGCCGTCTGCCCGAGTGAAACGGTCGTCACATCCCGCTCGTCGGCAAGCACGTTCGCGCCGCGCTCGAAGCCGGCGACGGTGACGCTCGCACCACCGGCCTTCAAGGTCAGCACGCGCCGCCGGATAGCCGCGTCGGCCATGTCATGCGCGAGATAGAGAACGTTCAACGTCAAATCGTCCAACTCCATTGTCGAGCCGCCGAGGCGGCTCAGCCGAGCGTGCAGAGCACGGATTCAGGAAAACGGCAGGGCTCGCCGAGCGCGGTAAAAGCGACCCGGTCGACGGTCATCGAGGTCGGCTGAGTGTAGGAAAATGCGCCCATCCACTGCTTGAGCGTGTCGGTTCCCCAGAGACTGAGAAAAATCTTCTGAGGGTTCTGCGGTATCTTCGCCTTGTCCGTTACTTCTTGAACGAGCTTGCCGTTCACGAAGTAACGGAGGCGGTTTTCCTCCCAGATGAAGGCATAGTCGTTGAAGCCCTGGTCCGCACCGCCGGCGACCGGCACCAGTTTTTCGTTATTGCCCTTGGCGGAAACATACTGGTTGACCTGAACTTGGCCGGTATTCTTGCCGAGCACTTCGAAGTCGATCTCGTCATGCGGCTTTTTGTCGGTCGGGCCGATATAGGTGAAGAACGCCGAATTGAGCCCTGAGCCCGATGCGGATTTCATCCGCACCTCATAGGTGCCATAGCCGAAACGCGCATTGGTCTGGATTTCGCCGCAGGCGAAGTCGCGGTCGCTGGCCTTGTCCTGCGCAAAGCCGAGCTGCAGAGTACCGCCCTCGACTTTCACCTGTTTCTTCGACCAGTTGCAATTCTGATGCTTGCCGTTGTTCCAGCCGTCCGAGACGTACCAGAAGGAACGGTTGAGTCCGTCGAAGTTTTCCACGAAGGACTTGCCCGCGTTAGCCTGCTGGGCCTGTGCTGCGGGCGAGAGAAGTCCAGACACCGCGGCAGCGATGATAACCTGGCAGGTTAGTTGAATCTGTCTGGCCTTGGCCGTCATGTTTCACCTGTGCTGTTGCGTTATTGCGGGTTCGCCGGGACCGGAAGCCTCGGCGAGTGGGTGGGATTTGGTGGCGGCCAGAAGCTTGGCCTTGCGACCGCGGCTGCCGGTCAACACCTCGTAGAGACCGCGCATTCTGTGCGAAACGAGGCGGTTGCTGACAACAAGGATGACGAAGCTTGCGACGGCGGCGACCCCGTAGAAGAGCGGGTAAAGGTCGTCGCCTGCCACGCGGTTCCACACCATCCACATCAGGACGAGCAGCGGATAATGGGCGCAGAACATCCAGAAGCTCAGGCTTCCAGTGGCGGCCAGTCGCTGACCGATCCAGGAACGGATGATGATCGCCGACATCAGCCAGAAACCACCGGCTCCGAGGATCGAAAGCGCGTTGCGCGCCATGTCGAGAGGCCAGGGGAAGTCGGGGCCGGTCCAGTAGAGGCCGATGGACAGCAGCACCGCGGCGGCAAGCATCACCGCCGTACCCGGTCCCGCAAACCGGTCCGCGGACTTGAGGTCCACCTGGTAGAGCGCCAGGAAGATGCCGAGGGTGAAGCTGAACAGGATCGATTTCTTCAGCACGATGCCGACCGTCAGCATGGGGGTGATCGCCAGCAGGAACAGAACGCCGAGCGTCGCTGCCGGAAAACGCCGCACCAGCACGGCAAGGATCGGCGACAGCAGGATGCAGACGATCAGGTCGCGCAGGAAGTAGAGCGGAATATTGATCGGCAAGCCTTCCGTCGCGAACGCGTTACTTAGGAGTTCGCGCGTCGAGATGTTCCAGAGATCGGGAAAATATCCAACGCCCATGTCGACGCGCTGGATGACGAACATGGCTCCAAGCAGACCGAGGTTCCACAACAGGAAAGGCAAGAGGACGGTCTTCGCCTTGGAGCGAAGCGTCTTGGAATAGTTGAACGTCTCCCACCCCCGCTGGAACAGTAGATAGCCGGAAATCGCGCTGAGGCAGGGTACGCCAATCCGGAACAGGCTATCCCCGAGGAAAACCCTGAGCCAATCGAACAAACCATTCAGCCCGAGGAACGGGCTGGTGTCGGGATCATGCGGCACATGGACGAAGAGAATGCCGGAGATCAGCAGGATGCGCATCAAATTGATACGGGAGGATATATTTGGATCGACAGTCAAACGAGTCACCCTTTTTGGGCAGTGCCTCCCGCCACTACCGTTTCAATCAGAGCAGACTTGAGCCCGCAGTCACCCAAAAAGGATCGTGCCGAGTTTGGCACAAAATGTGGCGGCGCAACAAAAAAGGAGCTTGTAGCGGGATGCGAAGGGCACGAAGAGGCCCCCCTCCGGCGGCCCGCTGCCGCTCCTTGGGCTTATGATTTTCAAGGATTCACGGCATGTTGGAGCCAGGGCAATGCTGCACCGCAGCAGCACAAAAAAATCTTTTTGCAATAGACCAAAACGGCTAATGCGTTTGTATCTGGATACCTCTTTACGTCGAGGCGGTCCCGTAATGTGGCGAAATAAAGGCAAATCTGCGACACAATCAAACGAAAGGGACACCGGCCGGGCTGCTCAATCCGAGTCGCCGGACGAGTTCGAGAACGCTCCATGAAACTGCGCGTATTCGGGCATCAGAAATGGCCCCGATGAAGTGATCGCCCGGCAAACTCCGCCGCGCCCGCTCCCGGTAGGAGTTCATTAACCTCTCCGCAAAGACGTGCGGGACGGCTCGGCGAGCGCTGCCAAAAACCACATAAGAGTGAGCGTCACCGCCACCGATCCAGGATCTTCCAGGGTCGGCACTCTTGCCAGAATGAGGGCTGTGACAAATTTCAGCCCGAATGTAGCGGTCTTTGATAGCGCGCTCCACCGACATTGGTCGCGTTTGTCTTTACGCCTTGGCAGGGGGCGAAATGGTCAAGTCTTGTTACTGGGAGGTCATTCGATACGGCAGCGAACTGCCGCTAACCCGAAGCCCGGCAACTGTCGGCGGCTTGCAATTGTTTGAGAAAGCAGGGGCGAACACATGGCGACGTTCACCGTAATTATCCCATTTTTCCAGAAGGAAGCCGGCATTCTTCGCCGCGCACTGAAATCGATTTTCGATCAAACCTATCAGGACTTCGAGATCGTCATTGTCGACGACGAATCACCCCTACCCGCTGACGTTGAGCTTCAAGGCATTGAAGATGCTTGGAAAACCCGCATCCGCGTGATTCGCCAGCAGAACGGCGGGCCAGGTGCCGCACGCAATACCGGCCTCGACAACGTCCCGGCTTCAACCCGTTTCGCGGCACTTCTCGACTCGGACGACGTCTGGCTGCCGGATCATCTGAAAAACGCCTTTGAGAGCATGACCCGCTTCGATGCCGAGTGCTATTGGGCCTCGATGCAGGCGAGCGACGAGTTCTATTACCACTTCGGCATGGCCGAGCTCGAACAGGCGGAGGGCGGCACGCGGCTTTCCGAAAACCCGCTCCTGATCGAAATGCCGGATCTCGCGAGTGTCATGCTGAAGAACTGGAGTTTCCTGCATCTCTCCTGCATGGTCATCGCCCGGCCGGTCTTCGAGACGGTTCGTTTCGAACCCTCCCTGCGGCTGGCGGCTGAAGACGTGCTGTTCTTCGTCGATTGCATCCTGAAATCGAAGCGAACCCTGCTTTGCGACGAAGAGGGTGCGGCCCGCGGCATGGGCCTCAATATCTTCCACAGCATCGACAATCGCTCTCCGCAGTTCCTGCGACAGCAGTTCAACACCTGGGTGGCGCTCGATACGCTGGAGGAGCGCTTCCGCTCCCGCCCCAGCGACGTCGCCTCAATCGCATCCTACAAGAACACCGCCCGCCGACAGGCGCTCTGGAGCCAGGCCGGACGAGTGAAACGCCGCCAGGCGCCGGACCTTGGCCTGCTCGCCCGCTGGGTCATGCGCGATCCCGCGCTGATCCGGGCGGCATTCGAACTCGGAGCCGGGAAACTCGGCCGCAGCGCACGCTAAATGCTTGCGTTTCCTTTCAAATTCATCATCCCACGGAGGGCCGCATGAAAGCGTACTACTGGGAATCGCATCACGGCAATTTCGGCGACGATCTCAATCTCTGGCTCTGGGATGCGCTGCTACCCGGCTTTCGGGACGTCCATCCTGAAGTCCTGCTGGTCGGCGTCGGCACAGTCCTCAATCCGGTCCTGCTGCCTGTCGGCCAGAAGAAGCTGGTGATCGGCAGCGGCTACGGTTATGGCACGCCGCCTGATGTCACCGACGCGGCGGAATGGGACGTGCGGGCAGTCCGCGGTCCGATGACGGCCGCCAAGCTCGGCATTTCGCCCGACAAGGCGATCACCGATCCGGCGGTCATGATCGCCGACATGCCGGAATTCCGGAACCTGCCGAAAATCCACAGGAAAACCTTCATCCCCCATTGGGAGTCGGCCGAATTCGGCATGTGGAACGCCGTCTGCGAGCCCGTCGGCCTCACCTATCTCGATCCGCGCGGCGAGGCGAAGTCGGTCATCCGCCATATAGCCCAGTCGGAACTGATCATTGCCGAATCCATGCATGGTGCGATCCTGGCGGATGCGTTCCGGGTTCCCTGGGTGGCCGTCAGCAGCTCCCGTTCCATCAACAATTTCAAATGGAATGACTGGGCCAAATCTGTCGGGACAACATACGAACCTCGTTACGTGCCGGTCTCCACCCGAGCCGAAGCTGTCGCCAAGCGCTCGCGTTTCTGGGGCATCAGCTTCGACGGTCAGGAGCAGCCAAGTCAGGCCGCACACGACACTCATGGCGGCGAAGTCATGACCCACCCGGCGCCGTCACAAAGCGGCCTTCGCGGCATGGCGAAACAGTTCCTCGCAGCCCCATCCGTGCTGGCGCTCTGGCAGGCAAGCCGCGCTGAACCGCGGCTCAGCCCCGTCGAGGTTCTGGAGGAGCGCAAGGAGAAATTCCGGGCGACGCTGGAAGGGATCCGCCGCGACTATTTCTGAGCGGCGGGTATGCCGGGCAGAAGATAGCGCATGCCGACCGGCTGTGCCTGCGGTTTGGACGACCTGGCGCGCAGGAGATCGAGCTTGTCGAGGAATATGCCGGTCGCCACGGCCGGCAGGACCTGCGGGTGGGAGAGCAGGTGCCGGATGGCCGCACCGTTCCCCGCCTGCGACTTGATGTCGAGGAAGGCACGCAGTTCGTAGCGGTCGCGCGTATGGTCGCGATGCCGGACGATCACCGCCCGCTCCTCCTCGCTGAGCGCCGGATCGGCAAGGAGCGCGTCGTCCGCCTCGTAGAATTTGCGCAGGTCGTCGGTGCGATGCCGGCCGCTCAGCGAATCCTGGCGCACGATGGCGCCGTAGCCGCAATGCTCGATCACCTTGTAGCGCGCGCCCTTGGCGAGCGCCCGGGCGTAGAAGTCGTAATCCTCGCCGAACCGCATGTTTTCGTCGTAGCGAAGACCATGGGCGTCGAGAAACGCCCGGCTCATCACCGGCTTCAGGAAACCGGTCTCGCCGCGCTTGACCCCGCGCTTGGAAATATTGCCTTCCACGAATTCAGTAAGCGACATGCTCCGCGCCCGCGTCTCGAACCTTTCCGGGCGAATGAATTCGCTTGGCTCGTAAATGAAGGCGATATTGTCGGCAATCAGGTCCCAGCCGTCCTCCGCCAGCATCGGCGCAAACCGGCCCGGAAAAAAGAAGTCGTCGGCATCGAGAATACCGATCAGCGGCGCCGCCGATATGGCAATGGCATGATTGCGGGCAGCAGAGGGTCCGCGATTCTGATCGAACGAGACAACCGTCAGCCGTCCTGACCTATCATCCGATCTGCGCGCGACATCCGCGGTCTCGTCGGTGGAGCCGTCGTCGACCACCACGACTTCGCTGACATGCGCCTCGTTCAAGGCGGATTGAATCGCGATTCCAATGGTTTCAGCGGCGTTTTTGGCCGCGATGATGACGCAGATCGTCTGGGAAGCGTGTTCAACCATAGCCCTCTCCATGTTGCATCCGTCCGCAACTATGGGCTCAGGAAAATGGCTCTCGTGTGAAACTGGCGGAAAAAAGCGTCAGAACGGTCAGGTATCGCCGGCAGGAAGGTTCGGGGCGGCATCGGCACGCAATCCGTCGCGCCGGCTGCCATCCTTGGAGCTTTTGGCAGCCGCGGCAGCATCCGAAGTCGCTCCCGTCTCCCGTATCTGCTTTTCACGGCGAACGAGGTAAAGGACAGCAGCGAAATATCCGGCCTGGATCAGGACTGCACAGATCAGCGTCTGTATAACTGCCGTATAGAACGACCCGGTGATAAGATACGCAGCCACCGCGAACACGATCAGAGTTACTGTCATGCTGATAAAGACGCGTGGCGCGTACATGATCGTTCCTCCCGAACGTGGCTGTTCAGTTCGTGGTTTTTCAGGCTCCTCTCCCGATAAGACAACCATATGAGTCTGCAGGAGAGGATTCAAGTTTTCCGATCTCGATAATGCCAGACTATTGGTGAAACTTTCGTAAGGTCCATGAGGTTCCGAACAAATACTGCGGGCAGCAGGCCCATCTATCACAGCGCCACAAGCACTGCGCCTCTCTTTTGCCACATTTATGCCCGGATTCGCCGCTGTTGGAACGAACTCGCCAGCCGCATCTCTCAATTCCCCTCGAACCCGATCAACTTTTGTTACAAAGCTAACTCGAAACCGACAGGCTTTGTTGCGCCGCAGCATTGTATTGCGGCGCAGCAGGAGTGGGCCTTTGGTCCCAGACGCAAGCTACTTTGGTCCCCGTCCCCAAGCAGCTGGGCGATCTATGACTAGGCGGCCGACAGGAGAGAATGCCGGGATAAGTTTGAACCAGGTCGGGAATATTAGCCACTAGACCGCTTTTACACGCCCAGTACAGTATTGACTGCGCTTCCGGCGTATATCTCTCAAGTTGTTCCCGCCCAATCGCGGGTTGGAATCCGCGCCCCGACTCCGGCGGGATGCGGTTGACGGAAAAGTTTGATCTTCATCAAATTGCGAACACAGACTTATTATCACATTAACGCTCAATGACGCGCCGTAATGGCACCGACTATCGCAAAACATAAATGGAGTTCACTCTATGAAGTCAGCGACACGTTCGGCAGGTTCGCCGTTCTCAACGTCAGACCAAGCCCGCATGACTCTCCCAACTGGGGGCTTGGCAAAACGAAGTTTCGATATCACCGCCGCCGCCCTGGCCCTCATCCTGTTCAGTCCCATCTTCCTGATGATCGCGGCGTTGGTAAAGTTCTCCGATAATGGCCCCATTTTTTATGGACATCGCCGGATCGGCCACAACGGTCGTACCTTCAAATGCCTCAAGTTCCGCACGATGGCCGTGAATGGCGATGAAGTCCTGCGAAACTATCTGAAAGCCAATCCGCAAGCGGCGGAGGAATGGCGAGCGACGCGCAAACTCAAGTTCGATCCCCGGGTGACGGTTGTCGGCACTGTGCTGCGTAAGCTTAGCCTCGACGAACTTCCGCAGCTTCTCAACATCCTGCGTGGCGAAATGAGCGTGGTCGGCCCTCGCCCCGTGGTCGACGAGGAACTGAACCTCTATGACAGCTTTGCGGCCTTTTACCTGAGCACGCGCCCGGGCCTCACCGGTCTGTGGCAGATCAGCGGTCGCAATGACGTTTCCTATGATACCCGCATCGCGTTCGACACCCAATACGTCCAGAACTGGTCGCTGATCGGCGACGTCGCAATCATTGTGAAAACGATTCCCGCCGTCTGCATGGCGCGCGGCAGTTACTGATAGTCCATCCTCTCTGCTGAGGCGCCGGACCGCTTGACGGGATCGGCAAATCTGGCGGCTTCGAGCGCGGACTGGTTCCGCGCCTTTTGAAGGAAAAATCCATGCAGACACAAACCGCCTCCGCGAGGAGCTTGCGTGCGTTATGTTTTCTGGCCGGTGCGATCACAGTCGCTCTGGCCGGGAACGCGACTGCGGAAGAGACCGGTTATCGCCTCGGGGTGATGGACAAGCTTCGCGTCCGCGTCGCCGAGTGGCAGCCGGCCGACGGCACGATCCGCAACTGGGATGCGGTGAGCGGCGACTATACCATCGGGCCGACCGGATCGCTCTCGCTCCCCTTCATCGGTGACCTCCCGGCTGCCGGCAAGACGGCGGGCGAAGTCGCAAAAACCATCGGCGAGGAATTGCGCGGCAAATTCGCGTTGCGCAACCTGCCGTCGGCTTCCGTGGAAATCGCCCAGTTCCGGCCGGTTTTCCTGGCTGGCGACGTGCATACGCCGGGCGAATATCCCTATACCCCCAACCTGACCGTGCTGAAGGCCATCAGCCTCGCCGGCGGTCTTCTCCGGTCTGATTCGGGCCAGCGTTTCGCCCGCGACTTCATCAATGCCCGCGGCGACGCCTCGGTCTACGATTCCCAACGCGGCCGGCTTCTCGCCCGCCGCGCCCGGCTGTTGGCGGAAGTCGCCGGTGCTACCGAATTGAAAGTCCCGCCGGAACTCAAGGACGTCGGCAATGCCGAAAAGCTGATCGCCAGCGAAGTCTCGCTGATGAAATCGCGGCGAGAACGCTACGAGCTTCAGTTGAAGGCTCTCACCGACCTGCGGACGCTGCTCGAAAACGAGGTCCAGTCTCTCAGCCAGAAGACCGACACCCAGAAGCGGCAGCTGCAGCTCGTCAGCGAGGACCGGGAAAAAATGGCGAAGCTGACCGAACAGGGACTGGCGACCTCCAGCCGCCGCATCACCGCCGAGGAAAGGGCCGCGACCATCGAAGCGAACCTCCTTGATATCGACACGTCAATACTTCGCGCCAAGCAGGATATCAACAAGGCGAACCAGGACGAGATCAACCTGCGCAACGACTGGGAAGCCCAGCGCGCCCAGGAGCTGCAGAACACCGAAGCCGAACTCGAAAAGCTCGGATTGCAGCTCGGAACCAGCCGCGAGCTGATGTCGGAAGCCGTGGCTCAATCGGCCGAGGCGCTGAAATTCGACCCTTCGGGCAAGTCCGCCACCATCAAATACACCGTGGTGCGGGACGAGGGCCAGGGGCCGAAAGAGGTCGCCGTCGGCGAAAACGACAAGCTTCTGCCCGGCGATGTTGTCAAGGTCGCTGCTGAACTCCTGATGCAATGAGGATCGCATGAGGATTGCGAAATCTGCGCTGATCGACCCGGCTCGCAATGAAGTCTACGGCGTGGCTGCGGTCGCGCTGTCCTTCTTCGTGTTCGCCTATTCGAGCCGGTTCGGGCAGATTTCGATCCTCGCCTATTATGGCCTCTGGTTCCTGCTGGTAGTTGCCGACTATCGGCAGGCTCTCGGTAATTATCTGAAATATCTTTGGATATTCGGATTTGCGCTGTTCTGCTTCGTCTCCGCCTTCTGGTCGCCCGCCTTCGGCATCTCGCTGCGAACCGCGATACAATACCTGACGCATGTCGTCTGTGCGCTGATCGCCATGCGCACGATCAGCGTGCTGACATTGACCCGCGGTGCGATCCTGGGCACGGCGATCGTGCTCGTCTTCTCCATCCTGTTCGGAACCTACCTCTACGACGCCATTGACGGCAGTTATAGTTTCGTCGGAGCCTTCTCCTCGAAGAACCAGCTCGGTTTCTACGCTTCGCTCGGCCTTTTCTTCGCCGCGTCCTATCTGCTCATCTGGCGGCAGAAAGGCCCCTGGTTGATGGCGTCGGGCGGCGTCGGCCTGCTCAGCGCCTATTGCCTTCTCGCCTCGCAGTCGGCGACCTCTGCCATTACGACCGCCGGCGTCTTGGCGCTCTGCGCCGGTTATATGCCGGTCGCACAGCTTTCCCCCAATCACCGCAAGCTGCTGGTCTCCGGGCTGGTGGTGGTCGGCGTGGTCGCGATCATCGGAGCGCTGCAGATGGGCGCTGTCGATGCCGTTCTCGGCATCTTTGGCAAGGATTCGACGCTGACGGGACGGACCTATCTCTGGCAGCAGGGAATCGAGGCGATCCGCGACAACCCGATTCTCGGCACCGGTTATCAGGGTTACTGGGTTCCCGGCTTCGCCGATGCCGAGAGGCTATGGGATGATTTCTTCATCACGGCCCGTAGCGGCTTTCATTTCCACAACACGTTCATCGAAGTCACCGTCGAGACCGGTCTGGTCGGGCTCGCCCTATTGTGCATGATCATGCTGATAAACGTCTTCGGCCATCTGAGCGCGATGCTGAGCCGCAATCGCGATCCCGCGTCGACGCTGTTATGCGCGCTGAGCGTTCTGTTGCTGATCCGGGCCTTCGTCGAAGTCGACGTACTTTTCCCCTACCAGATCGGTTCATTCCTGATGTTCTACGCGGCCGGCCGGTTGACCCTTCGCCAGAAGTCCGCCGAATTCACCTCTCATCCCGTTGGAGGCAGGCGGACCGTTACCGCTTGAGCTTTTCGAAGAGGTGCTCGGCGAGCCGGAGCGCCAGCGCCACGGCCGGCAGTGTCGGATTGGCATGGCCTCCTGTCGGAAACAGGCCGCTGCCGGCGAGATAAAGATTGCCGATGCCATGCACGCGGCAATTGGCATCCGCGACGCCATCATCGGGTGTATCGGACATGCGGCTGAGGCCGATCTGGTGATAACCGTCGAACGCCTGGCTCAGCACGGCCTGCCGCCGCTGGGAAGCATCATGCAGATATTCCAGCCGACCGAGCCCGGTTCGACGTAACCACGTATCGAGAATCTCGTGCGATTTCAGGACCGAACTGACGTCCTGTTCGACCACTTGATAATCGACGACAAGGGCGGCCTGCCTGCCCGCTCCACCCTGTTGAAGGTGGACCCGGCTTTCCGGATTGGGCACCTGTTCGGCATGGTAGCGAAGCAGATAACGACCTTTCGGATTGATCAGCGTACGCCACGGCTCGATGCGCCTCTCCAACATATTGAGAAGCGACCCGAACAGATCGAACACCAGGCGGCGATCGGCGCGGATATTCCGCCAATGCTGCCGGCGGTCGATATTCTCAGGCCCCTTGGCCGTCGGTGCCAGGCCATTCGAGAGACGGCGGTAGAGGCCGAACATTTTCAGGAACAGATAGATCAGCGACAGCGCGCCGGAGGCATGCGCGGGGTCGGCGACCGAAATTGCGTCGATCCAGAAGACGCAGTTGAGAAGCCCCTCCTCTGCCTGGATCTCCGGTACGATCTGCAGCCTGCGACGAAAGACATAGTTTTCGTCGTCGACATTAAAGGCGAAATGGCTCGCGAGCCTGGACCTGTCGAATTGCAGCACGGCAATATAGCCGGTGAGGTGCCCTTGATAAAAACGGCCGAGCGGACCGCTGGTACCGCCCAATGCCTCTGGCTGCCTCTCCCGCAGAGCAAGCAGCAGGCGGACATTTTCCAGCCCTCCTCCCGCAAGCACGAAAGTCCTAGCCGTAATTTGGCCTTCCCGCCCTCCGCGCGAGGTGGCGAGAGCTTCGACAAGTCCACCAGAACGATCGAGTGTAATCCCAGTGACGATCGTGTTGACGAAACGAATACGCTTGGAAGCCTTGAGCCGCTCTCTGTAAACCGGGCCAAGATCCGGAGACCGGCTCCATCGCTCCAGAGCGTTCGTATAGACCCCATGGTCGGAAACGTCGATCGCCTCAAAAGCAGGCTCGGCGGCATTGCAATTGAGGAATGTCAGCGCCTCCGGATAATGGCGGCGAAGCTCCTCGTGAGAAATAGGCCAGCCGGAAAAGGGCACATGATCTCGCTTCTGTAGATCGATATCGTCGAAGGTAACGCACCGGCCGCCCCAGAGCGCGGAAGCTCCGCCGATGCCTGGCCGGGACATCGCCATCGAAGGTGCATGATGGCCGTTGGTGAATTCGATACCACCGGCACCGGCATCATCCGTTGCTCCGCCCGCACCCATCTCGACAAGGGTTACCGAGAGCCCCAACTCCTCCAGCTTGAAGGCGAGTGCCAACCCGACGGGGCCGGCGCCGACGATGCAGACATCCGTCGTCTCAGTATCTGCTGAAGCCATGTATGCCTTTGAGAGAGAACCTTGGATTACCAGCACATAGAGCATGCCGGCAGAAAGGGAACCGCCCATGCACCGCTAGAAGCTGACCGCCTTCGGCTCGATGGCCACCAACCGGCCGCCGTCGATCTTGTAAAGCCCGATCTTGCGCTCAGCCATACCACTCGGCGTAAAGCGGAACAGACCCGTAACCCCTCGAAAACCGGTCTTTGTCATCAGCATTTCCGGCGTCAGTGCCGCAGCACCCTTGCCTCTGACGATGCCGGCAGCGACCGCGATACTGTCGTAACCCTCGGCGGCATAGACCGAGAGCGAACGCTTGTTGAAACGGCGATAGCGCTCGCCGATCAGCAGCGAAGCATCCGGATCGACCGCTGCGATGATGACGCCGTTGGCTGCCGGATCGGAATAAAGCTCCATCGGCCAATGGCTGGTTCCGACAACGGCCAGTTTGGCGAAAGAGGCCCTGACACCCTTCAAGATAGGCCCGATCGCCGCAGAATCACCCATCAGCACCAGGGCACCGGCATCATCGAGCAAAGCCTTGTTGCGGGTAAGCAGGTCACCAAGCGGCGCGGCTGGATCATAACGAACCACGCCGATCAGCGCACCGCCGGCCTGGGTGACGGCCGATCTTAGGCGCTCTTCGTCAACGCCGGCTATGCTGTTGGGCGTCAGAACGACAACTCTCTTGTGGCCGGAAGCGATGACCGGGTGCACACCCCGAGCAACGCTCGCCACTTCGTCAAACCCGAAATTGAAGACTTTCGCGCCCGCCACAGGGCTTGAAAGATTGATCAGCGACGGTCGCTGATCGGCCGGAATGGCGGCAATCGCCGCCGTCGTCGCCTGCGGCGCATAGCTGATCAGCAGACCGGAACCGCGTGCCTTGGCAGCTGCGAGCGCCGCAGCCACAGTAGCTGGCCCTCCCGCCACGTCGACCACCTTGATCTTCATCACAGCGGCATCGTCAAGTTCGCCGATGGCAAGCGCCGCACCGTCGCGTATGTCGCGCGCGGCGCCCTCATAGACGCCGTTCGGCGCCTTTGTCAGAAGCAGCGTAATTTCCGTCGAGCCCCGGCCGAATGTTTCCTCAACCATGGACGGCGGCGGCTTCAGCGCCTTGTCGTCCAGAACCTTATCGGCGACGGACGAGGACTCGCAGCCGGAGAGAACGGCGGCAGCAAACAGACTTAGCAGCCATAAGCGTACCGGACGCAGGCGCATCGTCATCCGGAAGGTTTTATGAGCAATGTCGGCGAGATCTGAACAGTAAAAAAATGAACGTCCCTGGGGCATTTCGTGGACCACTCTGCGGCCTTCTTGATTGTCGCGGCGGCATGCTAGCCCAGACAAAACTCATTAACAAGCGCCCACGTATGAATATAAAATTTTATGCTTTTTCTCTCAAATAACTTATTTATAGATTATCTATCTTCAAAAACCAGAAATTCAGGCGGCTTTGCTAACTTCTCCTCAACAAGGGAGACAGAAAATGGCAAACAAGAAGAATACGCTGAAAGCCGCAGTCGTCGCCACATTAGTATTACCATTCATTGCTTCAACAGCACTATCCGCACCCATGAACCAGCAACAATTTCAGATCAATACTGGATCAACGGTATCGATCATCGGAAGTCATTTTCTTGAATATCTTCCGAAGCCGCTTTCCATCATGGCTTCGCTTGCATTCGGAAACGTACAGGTTGCCGCAGCATTTCAGACATTCAGCGAGCTCGGCTCGAAGATCGCTCTGCCTGCGGCAAGATCTGCGAACGTGACCGAGGTCGCAATCAAGCCGGCCGACCTTTACCCGTCCCGGCGAGTAGAACCAGCACCGTCCAACGGCGCCGTGTTCGATACGGTCGCTATTCCTTTCAAGCGGCTTGCCGCCTTGAAGAAGCTCGCTCCGGCTCTCGAAGAGATGGACAATGGCACTGCGGTGAAATGTAACGGCAAGGGCTGCAGCCCTGCCTTTGCCGCCATCCAGCTTGTCGGCATGAACACGTCACAATCGTCGCTCCGCGACAAGCTCAATGCCGTCAACGCCGCGGTGAACCAGTCCATTCGTTACCGCACCGACCAGGACGCCTACGGGGTCGCCGACCGCTGGAGCACTCCCCAGGAAACGTTGAGCCTCCAGCAGGGCGATTGCGAAGATTTCGCGATCCTCAAGATGGCGGCGCTTCGTGCGGAAGGCATCGACCCCAGCCAGATGTCGATCGTCGTCCTGTTCGACCAGAAACGCCATTTTTACCATGCCATTCTCTCGGTCGAAGCCGGCGGCAAGTTCTTCATCCTCGACAACATGCGCAATCAGGTTCTCCTGGACACCCAGCTTCCCGACTATATGCCGCTCTACTCCATCAAAGGCGGCAAGGGCTTCCTGCATGGCTCACGCCGCAAGGACCAGAACGTGGCGATGGTGACGCCGCTGGAAAAGATTGCGCCGGGCGAAGGCGCCAACTTCTAAGCTCTCCCATGGCCGGCGCGCGTTGCGCTCCGGCCTTAAACCTTGAGAACATCAATAACGGGAAATATAGCCGACCAGCATCGGCTTTTCGTGTGCCGGGGCAAGGGCCAGATTGATCTGACCCTTGATGACCTGCCTGGCGCAGGAGATCGTGAAGCCGGTATTCAAGGTCTTGCCACGGTTCATCTGCAGCGTATCCATGGCGTCCTCGATCTGTGTGTCGATCGAGAACTTCAAGGTCTTCATCAGCTGCGACGTATCCTCTCCCACCAACCGCTGCCGAAGCATGACGAGAAACGGCTCGTTGAAGAATTGCAGGCGCTTTTCACGTGTCAGCACGACCGTCGGCGACGGTGAAGCCTGGACCAGCGCATTGAGATTTTCGAGCGACGAGACATCCTCGACCGTCGCCAGCCGCCCAAGCGCCCATTTAAGGCTGAGGACGCGCAGCAACGAGGTGAGATTGCCCGCTTCCGGCATCTGGGCCGCAGTGTACTGAACCAGATCACCCGTGGTTATCTTGCCCGCCGCCGACATCCGGCTGAGGCCTTCCCAATAGATCTTCTCGAGCCTGATACCACGGCGCTCGCCATTGCGCGCGACAACCGCGCGAAAACGCGGCTCGACTTCTTCCTTGTCGATGATCGGCAGCGGGTCGCCCGCAGGTTCGATGACGGACATTGAAAGCGCACCTGATTTCATTGGAGGCCTCTACCGCTCGGTAAGCGCATCGGAACGCGCCCGATTGATAGGCTTCATAAGGTAGCTGAGGACTGTCTTGCGGCCCGTCATGATTTCCGCGGACGCAATCATGCCAGGAATGATCGGATAGAGCTTGCCGTTGCGTTCCAGCTCGGACTTGTTGGTCTTGACCTGGACGAGGTAGTAGGTCTCGCCCTTTTCCTTCTCAACGATACTGTCGGCTGAAACGTTGGTCACTTCGCCTTCGAGTCCGCCGAAGATCGCGAAATCATAGGCCGTGATCTTGACGATCGCCGGTTGCCCGCGGCGGACGAACGCGACGTCGCGTGGCGATATCCGCGCTTCGATCAGCAGCGTATCGGCCGTCGGAACAATCCCGGCAACCACACGGCCCGGATCCACATAGGCGCCGATCGTGTTGACTTCCAGGGTATTGACGATGCCGTCGACCGGCGAGCGAATGTCGGTACGCTTGACGCGGTCCGAAGCACCGCGGATCGTTTGGTCGATGACCGAGAGCTCTGCGAGAGCTTGCGCCTTGTCGGTGAGGGCCTGTTGACGAACCGCCAATGAAATTTCACCCACTTGGAGCTTTGCTTCATCGACAGCACCACGAAGGCGTATCAGGCTTTCCTGATAGACCTTGAGCTGACCCTGCTGGTCCGTAAGCTGGCTTTCGATCGTCAGAAGCTGCGTCTGCGAGACCAGCCCCTTTTTAGCGAGAGGACCGTAAAGATCGCGCTGCCGCATCGAGGAGGCGATATTCTGTTCAAGCCGATCAATATTGGCATTGGCTTCGCTGAGTTCGTTCTGACGCTGCTTCACACGCTCCTGCAGCACATCAAACTTGTTCTTGTAACTGGCCTTGTTCGCCGAAAACAGCCGATCTTCGTTGTCGCAGACGTTCTTGGCGACCTTCAAGACATCCGCCGGACATACGAACGGCTGGTCGTACTCGCCTTTTTCTTCCATCTGCAGGCGTGCGATCTTCGCACCGATCGCCCTTGCCTTGGCAACCGATTCCCCGAGCGTCGATTCGGTTGTCGTATTGTTCAGCTGAACAATCAGATCGCCTTTGCGGACCACTTGGCCGACCTGAACCGCAATGTCCTGCACAACCCCGGCTTCGGACGACTGGATGATCTGGGTTTTGGAAATGGGAATGACCTTGCCTTCGCCCCGGGCGATCTCGTCGATCTCCGCAAGTGCGGCCCAGGCAAGGAATGTCGCCATGCAGGCGGCCACCAGCCCGACCAGCATGCGAGCGAAGAACGGAGGATTGTCGTGAACGCCTTTGCTCACGGCTTTGCTCCCTTGCGCTGCATCGCCTCGAGCACGGCAGCCTTCGGCCCGTCGGCAACGATACGGCCCTTGTCGATCACCACCAGCCGTTCGCACAGTTCCAGCATACTGAAACGGTGCGTGGCGATCAGCAGCGTCGTGTCGCGGCTGAATGCGGTCGAGAGCTTGGCGAGCAGGTGGCGCTCGCTCGCAAGATCCATGGCGCCTGATGGCTCGTCAAGAAAGACAATCTTCGGCTTGGTCAGCAGCAGGCGCGCGATCGCCAGGGCCTGTTTCTGGCCGCTGGAGAGATTGCTGCCGCGTTCGCCGACCGGCATGTCGAAACCGCGCGGATGGTTGGAAACGAACTCGTCGACGCCGGTCATCTGCGACACGTGGAGCAATTCCTCGTCCGTCGCATCGGCGCGACCGATCAGAAGGTTTTCCTTCACCGTCCCCGAAAACAGATCGGATGATTGCCCGGCCACTGCCACCGCCGAGCGGACTTCCGACATGTGATACTGGCGAATATCGACGCCGTCGATCAACAGGCGACCGTCGGATGGCAGGAAGAGGCCGTCGAGAAGGCGGCCGAGCGTCGTTTTGCCCGAGCCGATGCGGCCGATGATCCCGACCCGCTCGCCAGGAGCGACGGTCAGCGAAAGCTGATTGATGACCTTGTAGTCAGAGCCCGGATACTGAAAGGAAACGTTCTGGAAGCTGAAGCCGCCCCGCTTGATCTCGCGGTTCACGAAACCCACCGTGGAGGGACGATCCTCCGGCTGTTCCATGATCTTGTCGAGGATCTTGAGCGACGTCATCGCCTGCCGGAACCGGGCAAGCGCCATGGCGATCTGGCCGAGCGGAGCGCCGGCCCGGCCTGCCAGCATGACGGTCGCGATGATCGCGCCCATTGCCAGATGGCCCTCGGAAAACTCGTAGGTACCGGCGATCACGATCAGCACGCTGACCATCTGCTGGACAAGATTGGTGAGGTTCACTGCATTCGAAGAGACATGCTTGATTTCTTCGCTGGTGCGGCTCGAAAGCTTCATCAGTTCCTGCCAGCGACGCAGCATGCCGGCCTCGGCGCGAAGGCTCTTCACGGTCTCGATCGTCGAAATCGTCTCGACCAGCAGCGACTGACGGCGTGACGCCTCGTTGGTGGCCGCCGCCATGCGATGACCGATTTTGGCCTGGGCATGCAGGCCGATCAGCACCGACAGCAGCAAAGCCACGGATGGGATCACCACGAGCCAGCCGGAAAGCGTGTAGATCACGATCAGGAAGATGAACACGAACGCCGTATCGATCAGCAGGCCGACAGTGTTGGACGTGAAGAATTCACGGACGAACTCGTACTGCGTGACACGGTTGGCATATTCGCCCGTCGATAACGGACGCGAAGCGAGCGTGGAATTCAACACCTTGTCGAAGATCATCTGGGACAGGCGCAAATCCGCGTTTCGCCCGGCATGGTCGATGAGGGCGGCACGGGCGGTCTTCAGCAGGAAATCGAACGTGTAGGCTAGCGTGATGCCGATGGCGAGCACCCAAAGCGTCGGAAACGCCTTGTTGGGAAGCACGCGGTCATAGACGTTCATCGTGAACAGCGGCGATCCGAGCGCAATCAGATTGATGAACAGCGCAGCCATGATGACGCGGATATAGGTGCGCCAATAGGGAACCAGCGCGCGCAACAGCCAGTGGCGGCGCTCGATTTCTCCGGCTGTACCAACCGAGGCATGCTCGGACGCGTTCTGATAATAAAGCGTGAAGGCAAAACCGAAGCTCGGCTTCAGGGCCATGAGTTCCTGACGCGTCAGTTTGACGGGATTTCCCGAGGCCGGAACGAGATCCGTGATGTAGTTTCCATCGGGATCGGTTTCGAGTAGCGGCAGCACGCCGCCGTTCTCGAAGACAATGATGGCTGGGCAATCGAAATTGCCCTCGCGACACTCGCGTTCGCCGTGGCGGATGACTTCCAGCCCGATACGCTGGGCAAGGTGTTCGACATCGTCCAGTTCCAGGGATTCGGAAACCTCATCCGGCAATCCGGAGAACAGGACGATGTCTGACGTCGGGCGCCCGTAAAAGCTCGCAACAGACCTGAATGCAGTTTTAAATGTCCGAAACGGCGTAGTATCTGCGTGGTCGAGCTTTACGTTGAGCATTTGGTCCTTGCCAATCCGTTACTGTCGGATCGGCGCCAGGAGATCCATGGGCATGCCAGCCTTTTGACGGGAGTCAACTTCGACATAGCCAGGATTCGTGACGCCACCCGGGACAGCAAACTCATTCCGGGCATACGCCTCAGCCTGGCCGACCGGCTTCAGCTTCATCGATTGAAGCAGACTGCCGGATGCGGCCAGGATCTTGTATTCGGCGAAAAGGGAAGCAAATCGTGCGGTTTCCGCAAGAATACTGGTGTTGAAACGGGTGTTCTGGGCATCCAGCACATCGAGAAGCGAACGCTGATTGACCTTGAACTGTTCGCGATACGAGGTGACAAGGCTGCCGTTCGTCGAGGACTGGCGCGCCAGGATCCCGGCCAGTTCGCCGCGGCCGCTACGCTCGTTCCATGCGGAGCGAATGGATTCTTCGACCTCGCGATGGGCCTGGGCCAAACCGTAACGCTGTTCGCTGGCGCGACGGATCTGCTCCTGCTCACGCGCCTGATCGATACCACCGCGATAGAGGTTCCAGCGGGCGGTCACACCGACCTGAACGTCATTGGTATTGCCCTGGTTGCCATCGATGTCGTTGCCGACCCGCGCACTGCCCTGAAGATCGACCTTCGGGAGATAGTTGGCGCGCGAGCCACGCACACCGGCATCCGCCGCATCGACATCTGCATCGGCCGCATGAATCTGCGGGCTGTTTTTTTTGGCGATGAAGATCGTATCGTTGAGCGTCTTCGGAATGAACTTCGCAAGCGATACCGGCGCCTTCACAGGGCCGATCGGCTCGCCGACCGTCTTCAGGAAACGGATCTTCGTGAGTTCCAGCTCTTCCTGGGCTTCGCGCAACCGGGCACGTGCCGCTTCGAGTCGCTCGCGGCCCTGCAGACGATCGGCGTCGGTCAGCGCACCACCCTGGATGCTGGCACCGATATCGCCGAGGATCTGATTGTGGGCAGCAACGTTCTGCTGCGCAATAGCGACGATCTTGGACTGAAGGATATACTCGAGATAATCTTGAGTGACCTGAAGAGCCAGCGACTCGGACCGCTCAACAACGCGGAACGAAGCACCATCAACGCGCGACGCCTGCTGCTCGACCTGAGAACGGCGACTACCGCCGTCAAACAACGTTTGAGTAATCGTCAGGCTCGCGTCGGACCCCTTGAAGTTTTCATAGTCACGGGTAAGCGTGCCTGTACTGCTGTTCGACAGTCTACGCCGGCTTACGCCCGCCTGCAAATCTATCGAAGGAAGATAAAGGCCCCGTGCCTGCCTCAACTCGAACTCCACAGCCTCGCGGTTTTCTACCGCCTGCATGATCTGCGGGTTCGTTTTCAAGGTTTTTGCTACCGCTTCATCAAGCGTCATTGCATTGGCAGGCGCGCTAAACACGATCCCCAAAGCTACAGTCGCCAACAGCGTCGCTAAAATTCTTTTGCTCTTAAACAATCGGAAGCCCCTCGCCGATCTAAATCCCATTACGGCATTCATATACTGCGGCGATTTCGTTGGGAAGTATTATCATTTCTAATTCAGAGGCCCAAGCCCGCTCGGAATATTCCATAGCCTAGGGTTAATTACCAAATGGAAACTATCTATATAATTGTTTTCTATGCGAAATTTCTAACGACAAAATATCGGCCTAAAAACTTGTGGTTTGGCATCTAATTGCCCAGGCGTATACATTTACCTCTTGTGTAGCCTCCGAGACACATCGGTATGTCCCTTCCGTAGTTGGCCGCAAATCACGTAACGCCTCAAAAGTGTATAAAATTGAAGAGACTCAAGTTTTGGTATTATTTTATTGATCAGCATCTTCTGAAACAAGAAAAGGCGCTTGCGCGCCTTTTCCGTTGTTTCGATTTTGGGCAATCTTCACTTAGACATGAGATATGTTGGCCGCGTGCTTGTCGTCGTCGAAGAGGATCTTGACGGCTTCCGTGTGATTCTGAAGCACGGCGACGTCCTTCCAGCTATCGGTCGCCACCTGAACGCTGACGGTCGTGTCGGTCCCGGCAATCGTGGTGCGAACGTTCGCGGCAGCCTCTTCACCGGTTGCCTGATGACCAAGCAGGGTGTCGAGGAGCTTCGAAACATCGACCGCATCGCCTTCGCTCGACTTGTAGTCGGTGATGATGTCGGCCATGTCGAGTTCGTGCAGGGCCGAAGGGTCGAGCACGAAGGTATCCGCGCCGGCACCGCCGGTCATCTGCGTCAGGCCCGGCATGCCGGCAAGGATGTCGTCGCCATCGGTTCCGACCAGGGAGTGGTCAGGCGCATCGCTGAACAGAGTGTCGAACCCGACTTCCACGAACGAGCCGGTCGAACCGTCTGCGTAGGTGAACGAACCCTCTGCAAACAGTGACTGACCGTCGATATAACCTTCCGCGCCATGAGCATCGAGCGAGATGCCGGTGATGCCGTAATCGTGGAGGCCCTTCAGCTCGCCGGCGTCGCTGATGCCGTTGCCGTTGGCATCCTGCCAGACCAGCAGCTTGTCGAAGCCGGTGTCGGAGGCATCGATCTTGCCGTCATGATTGACGTCAAGCGTCGAAAGCGCCGCCACACCGCCGGCATGCGTGCCGCCGCCAAAGTTCGGGGTGAAGATCTCCGAACCGTTGTCGATCTTGCCGTTGCCATCGACATCGAAGGCAAGGATGCCGTCGGTCTTGGTCCAAGCCACCTGGTCCTTGTGGCCATCGGCATCGATGTCGAACTTCACGCCATTTTCGACCGAGGTGAAGGTGAAGCCGTTGTGATCGAGATCGAGGATGATGGGGTCAATAGACGATACGACACCATTAGGGTTGAAGGGGGTGGTGTAGATGTCGGTGAGCGGTGCCCCGGTCAACTCTACCAGTGTTCCGCCCGCGCCACTTCCGGTTTGCTGATACACGTAGCCGTTACCCATTGCGTTAAACGCAAGTGTCGCGCCGGCTTCGCCAATGTTAGTGGCCATAAGATATTGCACAACAGCGGCAAGAGCCTGTGTCGAGTTTATCGAAAGGGGCGGGTAATTCTGATAGGTCTGCAAGTTATCGGTGCCATAGAACGTAGCAATACCCGTTTGATAGTTGACCGTGTGCAGTTCGACGGTATCTCCGCCGATTGCGAGAGTAGAGTCAACACCATTGGTGACGAATAGATTGGCCTGCTTCACTGGCACCGAGAAGTCGAGCTTGTCCGCAGTTCCGCCGGTACCCCAGTCGGTGATCACGTCATAGCCCGTGATGGTGCCGTCGTTTAAGGTCCCGCCAATTTGAGGCGTGGAATCGCCGGCAGCAATCACGAACGTGTCGCTGCCTGCGCCACCCGTAAGAGTGTCGCCGCCGCCACCGCCGGTGATGGTGTCATTGCCACCACCGCCGGTAATGGTATCCTTGCCCGCACCGCCGCTCAGCGTATCGTTGCCCGAACCGCCCGTGATGGTGTCGGCCTTGGACGAACCGGTCAGCGAGACAGCCGTGGAATCACCATCATTGGTCAGTGTCCAGCCATTCGCGCCGGTGGCATTGGCAACGCTGATGTCGTGGCCAGCCGCGATGATCGTTGCCGAGCCACTGTTGGAGGAAAGCGAACCCGAACTGCTCGACGCCGACCAGTTAGTGTCAGCTGTCGCAACGGTGGTTCCCGCCGCCACGAGAATGTCTCCGTTGCCCAGGTCGGTGATGGTGTTGGTCCCCGTGCCAAGGGTGAACCTGTCGTTACCGCTGCCGCCGGTGATCGTGTTGGTGCCATTGCCGGTCGTGATGGTGTCGTTACCGCCTCCACCATAAACCGTGTTTACACCGTTGCCGGTTGCAATGGTATCGGCACCGGTGCCGCCAATAAAGATATTGTCACCATTGCTGCCGGTCATTGTGTTAACGACCCCGTCTCTGGCTACGAGAATATAATTCCCGTTGTCCGGCGTTGTGATCGTGGAGCCACCGACCACCGACACAGTTCCCGTCGATCCGTCGCTCAACTGATAGGTAAACGAACCACCGCTCGTGATGCCGATGTCCTTGATCTGAACGGATTTACCATCAGCGGATATATCACCGCCATCTAGATCAAGGCTGCTTACATTCGAAATTGCAGTGATCGTCGCGGAAGACGAAGTATTACCGGTAAGCTCCGATGCTTGAATGGTCATGGCATTGCCCTGACCATTGCCCGCAATATCGGCGATGACGGAATAAGTCGGCGCATCGCTTGTGCCGGCAATATTGACGGTGATCGTCGTCGTCGCGCCGTCTGCGGACGACACCGTGATGCTGTCCGTATAGGTCTGGCCGGCCACGAACTCGTCGTGGGCAGTGTTCGTGGCGTAAGTCCACGTTCCATTCGTGTTGATCGTGAACTTGCCATAGCCGTTCGAACCAGCAGCATTCGTCTGAGCGACGAAGGTCTCCGGGCTGTCGACATCGCTGATCGTCAGAGTGCCGCCCGTGGTCAGGACTGCGTTGGTTTCCGTCAGGTTCACAGTCACCGGCGTCAGAACCGCGGCGTCGTTCGTGCCGGCAATGTTGACGGTGATCGTCGTTGTCGTGCCGTCTGCGGACGACACCGTGATGCTGTCCGTATAGGTCTGGCCGGCCACGAACTCGTCGTGGGCAGTGTTCGTGGCGTAAGTCCACGTTCCATTCGTGTTGATCGTGAA
>NZ_JALBGW010000129.1:0-12931 GCF_023006485.1 Neorhizobium sp. BETTINA12A | reverse complement strand
GGTCGGCCAGCGCGCCGATCTGGTCGTGGTGGAAAAGGGCGACGTGCACCGCATCCGGGCCACCTTCCGCGCCGGCCGCTTCGTCTACAGCGACGGTACGCTGCATCCGCTGCGGGCACTGGCGGCGTAAGGCTCGGAGGTTACTCCTCCCAGGACTTCTGGTTCTTCGGCAACCTGCCTGTCGGGTCGATGACGTGGACGCGATGCGGCAGGTCGGCTCCCCAGTCCCACAGCACGAGATTGCTGACCGAGGTTGCGGCCCGGTGGGCGAAGGAGGGGACGAGGATGCCGGCATAAGTACGGGAAAGATTGTCATAAATTACCCACGATCCCGGTCGCCTGCTTTCCGAGAGTGCGGACGCCCAGGCGGACGCCATGACATCAAGCGATATGCCAAGCGCATTTTGCGAAACCTCGTCCGTAAGGTCGGCGATATCGTCGCAATCGATATCGTAGGAGCAGATCGTCAACGGATGGATCTTGTGTCCAAACCCTTGGCTTGCTTCGGTGATCGCACCTTCGATCGAAGTAGAGAGATAGAGTGCCGGTATGCCCTTGGGATTGAAGCGGGCACCGCGAATGGCAGCACCTTCGCCGGAGATCGGGCTGATCGCCCAGCGCGGATCATGGGCGCGGTAGCAGACGCCCTGGAACCTCAAGCAAAGCCGCCGATCGCCAGATGATCGAGATAGTCGCGCAAGGCGGCAGCCTTGCCGTTCTTGACGATGCTCTCTGCTGTCCGGCCGCCGAAGGCCGGAATGGGCTCGGCGCGATACCAGGCGAGGGCTTGCCGTTCGCTTCCTGCCCATTCGCTGACGCGGTGGATGATCTCCGCCATTTCACCGATCCGCGTGGTCGCTGCGGGAGACTGCGCACGCTCCTTGCGCTGGAGCGTGTTGGCGGAGAGCCCGGCCGTCTCAGCCAGTTCGCGTTTCGAAATCCCAAGGCGGATAGAGACGGCTTCGGCTTCCATCGACGGCATCCCTAAATCGAGAATTCGCTGAGTTTTACCAACCATGTCCGGTCTCCTGTACGAAGATTACGTACAGAATGTAGGACGTTGGGCGCTCCATGTCGAGTCCCGGCTCTATCTGCCCGCCGAGAAGATCCGCTGATCCGCGATATCGGTCGTTGTGCCGGGGGAGGTGATCGTCCGGCCGCCCTCCATCCGCACCATGCCTTCCGCCAGCAGCTTCAGGGCCAGCGGGTAAAGCTTGTGTTCGACGGTCAGCACGCGGCCGGCCAGGGTTTCGGCGGTGTCGTCGGCAAGCAACGGGACGGCGCCTTGGGCGACGATCGGGCCTTCGTCCATGCCTTCGGTGACGAAATGCACGGTGCAGCCGGCGATCTTCACGCCGGCCTGGATGGCGCGTTCATGGGTATGGAGGCCCGGGAAGAGCGGCAGCAGGGCAGGATGGATGTTGAGGATGCGGCCCTCGTAGCGGCTGATGAATTCGGCGGAGAATAGCCGCATGTAGCCGGCGAGGCAGAGGATGTCTGGCTGGACCTCGTCGAGGGCTGCGAGGATCGCCGCCTCGTGTTCGGCCTTGCCGGCAAAACCCTTGCGTTCGAAGGCGAAGGTTTTGATGCCGCGCGCCTGCGCCTTCTCGATGCCGCCCGCCGAGGGTTTGTCGGAGAAGACTGCGACGATTTCGGCCGGGAAATCCGGCGCGGCGCAGGCATCGGCGAGCGCCAGCATGTTGGAGCCGCCACCGGATATGAACACGGCGACGCGCTTTCTGCGCGCCGTTTCTGCCGCCGGTGCGCTCATAGTCCGAGCGTGCCCTGGTAGATCACGCCGGGGCCGCCTTCGGCGCGCTCGACCATGCGGCCGAGCGGCACGACGATCTCGCCCTCACCGGTCAGGATATCGGCGACCGCCTGCGCGTTCTCGGGCGCGACCACGACGATCATGCCGATACCGCAGTTGAAGGTGCGCAGCATTTCCTTCGGTTCGACGCCGCCGGTTTTGGCGAGCCACGAGAAGACGGGCGGGACGGGAATGGAGTCGAGATCGATTTCGGCCGCCAGGTTTTTCGGCAGCACGCGCGGAATGTTTTCCGGAAAACCACCGCCGGTAATGTGGGCGAGGGCCTTCAGGGCGCCGGTCTCGCGGATCGCCTTCAGGAGCGGCTTCACGTAGATGCGGGTCGGCGTCAGAAGCGCCTCACCCAGAGTCATGCCCTCACGGAAGGGAGCGGGCGCGTCCCAGGCGAGGCCGGAAAGCGTCACGATCTTACGGACAAGAGAGAAGCCGTTCGAATGGACCCCCGACGAGGTCAGGCCGAGGATGACGTCACCCGAAACGATATCGCCGACAGGCAGAAGCTGGCCGCGCTCGGCGGCACCGACTGCAAAACCCGCCAGATCGTAGTCGCCGTCGGAATACATGCCGGGCATTTCGGCGGTCTCGCCGCCGATCAGCGCACAGCCCGCCTCGCGGCAGCCGGCGGCAATGCCGGAGACGATTGCCGCACCCTGATCCGGGTCGAGCTTGCCGGTGGCGAAATAGTCGAGGAAGAGCAGCGGCTCGGCGCCCTGGACCACCAGATCGTTGACGCACATGGCGACAAGGTCGATCCCGACGGTGTCGTGGAAATTGGCGTCGATGGCGATTTTCAGTTTGGTGCCGACGCCGTCATTGGCGGCAACCAGGATCGGATCGGTGAAGCCCGCGGCCCTGAGGTCGAAGAGGCCGCCGAAGCCGCCGATCTCGCCGTCTGCGCCGGGCCGGCGGGTCGAGCGCACGGCCGGCTTGATCTTCTCGACCATGAGGTTGCCCGCGTCGATATCGACGCCGGCATCGCTATAGGTGAGACCGTTCTTGCCCGCCTCGCTCATCGTTCATCTCCAATGATCGTTGTAGCGGCCCGCAATTGCACGACATGGCGCCGGATGCAAGCGTTGGACGCGGTTTTGAAGGCTTTTCACAGGTCTTGCTGCACCGCTTCCAAACCCTTGACCTGCGTTACCGGCTTCCCTATCCCTTTTTTCGCCCGGGCAATTCAGAGGAAGCGGCGATGGCATATCATATCAGCGGCGCGAGCCTGAAGCGCTACATCTTCTTCTGGGTCGGCGTTCTCGTCGTCTTCGTGGTGTTTCTGTGGTTCTTCCGTTCGATCCTGCTGCCTTTCGTAGCTGGCATGGCGCTCGCCTACTTCCTCGATCCGGTGGCCGACTGGCTGGAACGGCGGGGCCTGAGCCGGCTGATGGCGACGGTGGTGATCCTCGTCTGTTTCGTGCTGGTCTTCGCCCTGTCGCTGATGCTGGTGATCCCGATCATCATCAACCAGTTCACCGAGTTCGCCGCCGCCCTGCCGGGCTATATTTCCCAACTGCAGCAGATCATATCGAGCCCGGAAAGCTCGTTCCTGCCGCATTGGATCAGCGCCCAGATCGAGACGGTCAAGCAGAATTTCTCCGAAGTGCTGAGCCAGGGCGCCGGCTTCGTCGGTTCGCTGCTCACCCAGATCTGGAATTCCGGCAAGGCGATCATCGATGTCGTGTCGCTTTTGATCGTCACGCCCGTCGTCGCCTTCTATATCCTGCTCGACTGGGACCGCATGGTTGCCAAGGTCGATAGCTGGGTGCCGCGCGACCAGGTGGCGACGGTGCGCGAGATCGCCCGGGAAATGGATGAATCGGTCGCCGGTTTCATTCGCGGCCAGGGCTCGCTCTGCCTCATCCTCGGCATCTTCTATGCGGTCGGCTTGTCCGTTGTCGGCCTGAATTTCGGGCTTCTGATCGGCTTCATCGCCGGCATGATCAGTTTCGTTCCTTATATAGGCTCCCTGATTGGCCTGGTGCTCTCTGTCGGCGTGGCGCTGGTGCAGTTCTGGCCGGATTATCCGTGGATCATGGCCGTTGCCGGCGTCTTCTTCGTCGGCCAGTTCATCGAGGGCAACATCCTGCAGCCGAAGCTGGTCGGAGAAAGCGTCGGCCTGCATCCGGTCTGGCTGATGTTCGCGCTGTTTGCCTTCGGCGCCATATTCGGCTTCGTCGGCCTGCTGATCGCGGTGCCCGCTGCGGCCGTTGTCGGTGTCCTTGTCCGTTTCGTGCTGTCGCGGTATCTTGACAGCGACATCTATTACGGCCGAGCGGCCGCTCTTCCCTGGGAAGAGGCCGAACCACCGCATGTGCTGGAACATGCCGAAAACGGCGCAGAGATAACCGCCCCGGATGATCCTCAAGCCCCGAATGATCCTCAAGCGAATGACTCTCAGAAGAGCATTTGAAAGACCAATGACCGAGACCGGCGAGCGCGAGCGGCGCAGACAAGAGCAGCTGCCGCTGCAATTCACTCATGATGCGGCGAGAACCCGGGACGACCTCCTGGTGTCCGAACGCCTGGCTGCGGCCGTGGCGATCGTCGACGAATGGCCGGCCTGGCCGTCGCCGGTCGTCGTGCTGGCCGGCCCGGTAGGGTCGGGAAAGTCGCACTTGGCGCATATCTGGCGGGAAAAGGCAGGCGCTGCCGAGATTCATCCCGTCGCCGGCTCGAATGCCGCGGCGATTGCTGCAGCGGGTCCCGTCCTGTTCGAGGATGCCGAACGCCGCGGCTTCGACGAGACTGAACTCTTCCACGTCATCAACAGCGTGCGCGAGAACGGCCATAGCCTGCTGATGACCTCACGCCTGTGGCCGGTCTCCTGGGGCGTTACCCTGCCGGACCTCAAATCCCGGCTGAAGGCGGCGACCGTGGTGGAAATCGGCGAGCCTGACGAGGACCTTTTGGCCCAGGTGATCGTCAAGCTGTTCGCCGACCGCCAGCTTTATATCGACGATAAACTGGTGGGCTACATCGTCAACCGGATGGAACGGTCGCTCGGTGCGGCGCAGACGATCGTCGAGCGGCTGGACCGACTGGCGCTGGCGCGCGGTACCAGGATAACCCGTCCGCTGGCGGCGGAAGTGTTGAACGATTTTGGGAATTCCGGGACCGCTGCCGGCGCTGACGATTGACTGTGACAGTTCCCTCGTCAAACTGTATTCGGCCCCAAGGGGTAGCATGGGATGGATGAGATGGATTCGATCACGACTGAAACGCGCGAGCCTGGTCTGGAAGCGGCCAATACCGATTTCGACCTGATGAGCAGTCCGGACCGGTTCATCAATCGTGAATTCTCCTGGCTGCAGTTCAACCGCCGCGTTCTCGAGGAAACGCTGAATACCGCCCATCCGCTTCTGGAGCGGGTCCGCTTCCTGTCGATCTCGGCGGCCAATCTCGATGAATTCTTCATGGTGCGCGTCGCCGGCCTCGAAGGCCAGGTGCGCCAGGGCATCGTCATCCGCTCGCCGGATGGCAAGACGCCGGCCGAACAGCTCGACAATATCCTGCAGGAGATCGACAACCTGCAGATGGAGCAGCAGGCCTCGCTCGCCGTGCTGCAGCAGTATCTCGCCAAGGAAGACATCCTGATCGTCAGGCCCGCGGCACTGTCCGCCGAGGATCGCAACTGGCTGGCGAACTCCTTCGACGACGAACTTTTCCCGGTCCTGACGCCGCTGTCGATCGACCCGGCCCATCCGTTCCCGTTCATCCCCAACCTCGGCTTCTCGATGGGCCTGCAGCTGCACAGCAAGCACGGCAAGGAGCCGATGACCGGGCTCTTGCGCCTGCCGACCACGCTCGACCGCTTCATCCGCCTGCCGGACCTCAACAACGCGATCCGCTATATCACGCTGGAGGATGTGGTCGGCATGTTCACCGACCGGCTCTTCCCCGGCTACGAGGTCAAGGGCGCCGGCACGTTCCGCATCATTCGAGACAGCGATATCGAAGTCGAGGAAGAGGCAGAAGACCTGGTGCGCTTCTTCGAGACGGCGCTGAAGCGCCGCCGCCGCGGCAAGGTCATCCGCATCGAGACCGATTCGGAAATGCCGGCGTCGCTCCGTCAGTTCGTGGTGCAGGAACTCGGCGTGCCGGAAAACCGCGTCGCGGTTCTGCCGGGCCTTTTGGCGCTCAACACCATGTCCGAAATCACCAAGGCGCCGCGCGACGACCTGCGCTTCGAGACCCACAACGCCCGATTTCCCGAGCGGGTTCGCGAACACGCTGGCGACTGCCTTGCAGCCATCCGCGAAAAGGACATGGTGGTCCACCACCCTTACGAATCCTTTGACGTGGTTGTGCAGTTCCTTCTGCAGGCGGCACGCGACCCGGACGTGCTCGCCATCAAGCAGACGCTCTACCGCACCTCGAACGACAGCCCGATCGTCCGGGCGCTGATCGATGCGGCCGAAATGGGCAAGTCGGTGACGGCACTGGTCGAGCTCAAGGCCCGGTTCGACGAAGAGGCGAACATCCGCTGGGCCCGCGACCTGGAGCGCGCCGGCGTGCAGGTGGTCTTCGGTTTCATCGAATTGAAAACCCATGCCAAGATGTCAATGGTCGTACGCCGCGAGGATGGCAAGCTGCGCACCTACTGCCATCTCGGCACCGGCAACTACCACCCAATCACCGCCAAGATTTATACGGACCTGTCCTTCTTCACCTGCAACCCGAAGATCGCCCACGACATGGCGAACATCTTCAACTTCATCACCGGTTACGGCGAGCCGGCCGAAAGCATGAAGCTGGCGGTCTCGCCCTACACGCTCCGGCCGCGCATCCTGCGCCATATCGAGGAGGAGATCTGCCACGCGCAGGAAGGCAAGCCGGCGGCAATCTGGATGAAGATGAATTCGCTGGTCGACCCGGAGATCATCGACGCGCTCTATCGCGCCAGCCGCGCCGGCGTCGAGATCGATCTCGTCGTGCGCGGCATCTGCTGCCTGCGCCCGCGGGTGACCGGCCTCTCCGACAATATCCGCGTCAAGTCGATCGTCGGCCGTTTCCTGGAACACAGCCGGATCTTCTGCTTCGGCAACGGTTTCGGTCTGCCGTCCGACAAGGCGCTGGTCTATATCGGCTCCGCCGACATGATGCCGCGCAACCTCGACCGCCGGGTCGAGACGCTGGTGCCGCTCCTCAATCCGACCGTGCACGAGCAGGTTTTATCCCAGATCATGCTCGGCAACCTGATTGACAACCAGCAGAGCTACGAGATATTGGCCGACGGCACGTCGCGGCGCATGGAAGTGCGCAAGGGCGAGGAACCTTTTAACGCGCAGCACTATTTCATGACCAATCCGAGCCTCTCGGGGCGCGGTGAAGCCCTGAAGTCGAGTGCTCCGAAACTTATCGCCGGCCTTGTGTCGGGACGCAAGAAATAGGCAATATGGTACGATCAGAAGCCCAGGGGCGCCTTCCGGGGATCGCTCCTGTCTCCGTCATCGACATCGGCTCGAACTCCGTCCGCGTCGTTATCTACGAAGGCCTATCCCGCGCGCCGACCGTCCTCTTCAACGAGAAGGTGCTGTGCGGCCTCGGCAAGGGATTGGGTTCGAACGGCCGCATGGACGACGAGGGTGTCGCGCGCGCCCTGTTGTCGCTGAAGCGGTTTCGCGCGCTTTCCACCCAGGCCCGCGCCACCGAAGTCTACGTGCTGGCGACCGCCGCTGCCCGCGAAGCGTCCAACGGGCCGGATTTCATCCGCCAGGCGGAAGAGATCCTCGGCCAGCAGGTGCAGCTTCTCTCCGGCGAGGAGGAGGCGCGGTATTCGGCGCTCGGCGTCATCAGCGGCTTCCATGATCCCGACGGCATCGCAGGCGACCTCGGCGGCGGTTCACTGGAACTGATCGACATCAAGGGCAAGGAGTTCGGCAAGGGCATCACCCTGCCGCTCGGGGGGCTGCGGCTGTCGGAATCCTCCGGCAATTCGCTTTCCAAGGCGCGCACCTTCGCCCGCAAGCAGGTGAACACCGCGCGGTTCCTGGAAAACGGCGCGGGCCGCACCTTCTATGCCGTCGGCGGCACCTGGCGCAACATCGCCAAGCTGCACATGGAAATGAGCAAGTATCCGCTGCACATGATGCAGGGCTACGAACTGTCTCTCGAGGACATGCAGAAATTCCTCGACGAGGTGATTGCGGCCAAGGACAGCAAGGACCCCGCCTGGCAGGCCGTCTCGAAGAGCCGCCGTTCGCTGCTGCCCTTCGGTGCGATCGCTATGCAGGAAGTGCTGGCGGTGATGAAGCCCGCCAGGGTGAGCTTTTCGGCGCAGGGCGTTCGCGAAGGCTATCTCTATTCGTTGCTTTCCGACGAAGAGAAGGCAAGTGATCCGCTGCTGGTTGCCGCCGACCAGCTCGCGATCCTGCGCGCCCGATCGCCCGAACACGCCCGCGAGCTTGCCGACTGGACCGGCCGCATGGTGCCGGCCTTCGGGATCGTCGAGACGGAAGAGGAAAGCCGCTATCGCCAGGCCGCCTGCCTGCTCGCCGATATCAGCTGGCGCGCCCATCCGGATTACCGCGGCCTGCAGGCGCTGAACCTGATCGCCCACTCCTCCTTCGTCGGCATCACCCATGCCGGCCGGGCCTATTTGGCGCTCGCAAACTACTACCGTTTCGAAGGCCTGCACGACGACGGCGCCACCGGCCCGCTGGCGACGATCGCCACGCCACGCTTGCTCGATCTTGCAAAGCTGCTCGGCGGTCTGCTCCGGGTCGTCTACCTCTTCTCGGCCTCGATGCCGGGCCTCGTCAACCATCTGACCTTCCGCCCGTCCTCCGAGCCGGACCTCGATCTCGAATTCGTCGTACCCTCCGCCTACCGCGACTTTGCCGGCGAGCGGCTGGACGGCCGCCTGCAGCAGCTGGCGAGGCTGACGGGCAAGCGGCTGGCGTTCCGGTTCGAGTAGGCCGGGCAGGGACGCGTAGGAACCGGGCCAGGCAAGTGCCGTCACCATGCCGGCCGCCTTCAGCACCCTCATTCGACCTGAGGGCATACTCCGATTGGACGACTTCCCTGGCGACGCCGTTGATTTATTTTACGGGCCGCCAAAAGGGAGGAGATGGATGTCATACCTGCATATCTGGATCTGGGCGACGCTCGCGTTCGTCGTCTGCGCAACGCTGATGACGCTGGGTTACTTCAATATCGAAGGAAAGCTGCTCGCCCCGCCGCCCTTCTATCTGGAAACCTGGGCGGGACTGATGGCCTTCGTGACGATATCGGCCGCATTCATCAAATGGCTGTTCAATTATCGCGGGTGAGGGGGCCGCAGCCGTGCGTCAGGCCCTGGTCACGGGGAGTTTCGGGACCGGTCTGGCGAAAACAGCTGTAATGGTCCGTTTCGAACCATTCCCGAGATCAACGACCATGAACATCATCAGTTGCTCGTCACGAACGGCGAAAAGAACATCGAAAACTTTGTTGCTGTAGGTCGCGCCAGGCCGCATTTTCCACCGCCCCCGGCCGGTGGCGAAGTGTGCAGGGCCGTTTCGATCCGCTTGTACTGTTGCAGACCAACCGTTGTTTGCGCTGACAATAAGAACTGTGCCCTGCCTCACGATCCCAACAAAACAAGCTGCGCATGATCCCGCGTCGGAGGAAATCTGCTGCCATCGGCCGGAGAGTCGGACTTCCTGCGACCTCACTTCTTGCGAAGATAATAAAGCAAAGAAAGCGAACGAAATCAGTTTAAAAGCGAGGCGCACGTCTCTCTCCGCACAACCAAAAACATCTGTACTTGTCCACCTCGGCGATGAGGGCCGAGCCATCAGTCAGTCGCGCACGTTTCCATATACAATTCAAGGTCACATTGTTGGGCAAGGAGATGTCCTGCGTCCTTCGCATCGAGCAAATTAGCGGATCGCCGGAGGCTCGCGCCTGCCTACGGCCGAACCTCGAAGTAGGTTTCCTACCCGCCATAAAATCACTTGCGATTGTAACGACAGTGGAATTTTTCCGGTTGCATCCGCCGGCATTTTCATGTGCATGCTCGCGAAACCGGTATTCTCCGTCAACTGGCCAAGTAAGCTTGGATGTCCGTGAGCGCACCCCCTCGTGAGATCGGCTTTGTCCTGTTTGCCGGGCTGACCCAGCTTGATTTGACCGGGCCTTGGGAAGTTCTGACGCGGCTGCCGAATACGCGTTGCCATCTGCTGGCCGAGGGACACGCCCCGGTCCGAAGTGCGAGCGGACTGAGTATCGTCCCAAGCATGTTGATTGAAGAATGCGGTCAACTCGACATCGTGGTTGTCCCGGGCGGGCCCGGTCATCTGGATGCGATGCAGGACGAACGTCTTCTCTCGTTTCTACAGCGCCAGGAGCCCGGCTGTCAGTTCCTGATGGCAGCCTGCACCGGAACGCTGGTGCTTGCCGCCGCTGGTCTGCTTCAGGGCTACGAGTGCACCACCCACTGGACGGCGCTGCATAGGCTTTCAGCTTTCGGAGCAATGCCGGTAAATCGGCGGGTCGTGTTTGACCGGACGCGAGCCACCGGTGGCGGCGTGACGGCAGGTATCGACCTTGGCTTGGTCATGGCCGCCAAGCTGGCAGGTGAGGAGACCGCACGGAAAATCCAGCTGATGATGGAATATGCGCCGGAACCTCCATTCGCCGGATCGCCCATGACCGCCGACCCTGCGACAGTGAAGGCGTTGGAAGCACCATCGGATATCGCAGATCAGATAAGAGCCATCGATGCCGACGCGATATCCAGACTTCGGCGAGACGCTCGGCTCGTCTAGCGATTGCGACCTGCGACAGGGCCAGGTTGATCGGAGACCTCGACCACGGTCTCGAACGTGGTGCAAAGGGGGCGCTCCGTAATTCCGTTTAGGCCCAGCAAGGACGTTTTTTACTTCTCGGGCTGAAAGCAGCCTCGCCGCTCACGACACCCGGATCCCCGTCTCCCAAACAAAAAGAGCGCCCGGCTTTCACCGGACGCTCTTCGTTTTTGGCCGTCTGCTGCTTACTTGGCAGACAAGAATTCGCCGACTTCGAGCACGCTGAACTCGTTGTTGTCGGCCCTGTCGACGGCGCGGCCTGCCGAGAAGGGCAGGTTATTGTCGTTGCCGATGATGATGTGGGTGGCGTCGATCACGTCGACATTCTCGATCGTCACGAACGGCATGTCGTAGACGCCCGCGACGTTGCCGGCCTTCTTCTTGTTGTCCGGGTCCTGGATGTTCATCAGGTCGATATAACCGATCTTGCGGACGGCCTTGCCGACATTGGCGTCGTTGAACTCGATCTTGTAGACGCGCTTCAATTCGGCCGGAGCGTCGAAGCAATCCGGCTTCGGCTGTTTCGGATCGGCGCAGGCCTTGTTCTTGGTGCCGGCGCCGTTGTCGCGCTCGATGACGAGGGCGGTCGAGGCGTCGATCATGTTGAAATCGCCGATCGCGGCGCCCTTATCGGCGAACGGATACAGCCACGAACGGCCGGTCCACTTCTTGGAGGCGACGTCGAATTCGATGACGCGGATGGCGGTCTTGCCGTCGGCCTGCTCGACCTGGCCGTCGTCCTTGTAGAGCGGGCCTTCGAGCAGGCCGTAGAGCTTGGAGCCATCCTTCGCCATGGCGAGGCCTTCGAAGCCTCCGGAACGCTTCAAGTTGAAGACCGGCATCTTGGCGGCGGGGTTGCCCGGCAGCTGGATGAGCGGGTTGTCCGGCGAAAGCACCGGCTTGCCGTCGACTGTGGTGGCGATGACGTCGGTCAGGCGGCCCTGGATATCGAACTTGAGCAGGTAGGGGCCGAATTCATCGCCGAGCCAGAAGCCATCGGCGACCGGCTGTACGGATTCGATGTCGAAATCGGCGCCGGTCAGGTAACGGGTTTCGGTGGCTTCGGTGACGATCGGAAACGGAGCGATCTTGTTCGGATCGGAGAGGAAGACGTTCTTGACGACTTCAGCCTTGTTGGCGGCCCAGTCGAACTTCATCTGGTGCAGGAAAAGCATCGAGTCGGACGAGTTGAACTTCGAGCCGAAACCGTTGTCCGACAGCGTCCAGAAGGTGCCGTCAGCCATGGTCTTGATGCCGGAAAAGCCCTGGATCGGCTGGCCGTCGAGCGGCAGCTTGACGTCGGTGATGCGGGCGCCGTCCTTGCCCGGCAGGGTGCCGAGGGCGTCGGTGCGCTTACGGTCGGCGGTGGTGAATTTGCCGGAGGTCTTGAGGAACGCCGGCGCATCGGCCGGAGCCGGAACGACCGTGTTGGCGGGGAGGATTGCCTGGCCGGTGAGCTTGGCCGGAAAAACCTTGTCGTCAGCAGAAGCGGAGCCGCCGATCTGCGCGGCAAGCGCTACGGTGGCGAACAGAATTTTGGTCATGGGATCACCTGTTGGTTGGCGTGTCAAAGACGCCAACCGGTTAAGGTGAGTGCATGACGGTGAGGTGATGGAAGATTGACGCTTCGATGAAGCTTTGATGACTGAAATTTCACAAAGGCCGGCGACCTCAGGCGCTCCTGCGAAGCGCCATCCAGCGGCCCGGCGTCATGCCGAACGTCTTCTTGAAATGACGGGTGAAATGCGCCTGGTCGGCAAAGCCCGTATCGGCAGCGATATCCGCCAGGCTGCCGCCTTGTGACAGCAGGACCTTCGCTCGGTCGAGCCGGCGCATGACGAGATAGCGGTGCGGACTGGTGCCGAGAAGCTTTCGGAACTGCCTTGCGGTCGTGTAGCGATCGAAACCGCTGACTTCCTCCAGTTCCTCCGAAGAAACCGTCCGGTCGGCGTTCGCCTGCAGGTAATCGCGGCAGCGCAGAACCGCCTGCTGCGCTCGCGGGGTGCCCGGCGCGTCACGCTTGCTGTCCGCATGGCGCCAGAGGCTTGTTGCCATGCGGGTGATCAGGTCGTCGAGCAACAGGTCCTGCGGCTCGGCTTCGAGATCGTTCAAGGCTTCGACAAGACACTGTCGGAATTCCGCATCCACCATGATGGGATCCGGCACGAAGGGCAGGCCGCGCGAACCGCCTGCCGCCTCGATCAGCCGTTCCGGCGGCAGGTAGAGCATGCGGTAGCGCAGCCCGGCATCGGTGCCGGCCGCCCCGTCATGCACCTCGTCCGGATGCAGCACGATGACGTTGCCGGGCAGGCTGGCG